>JBFHIO010000199.1:0-4322 GCA_041596435.1 Desulforhopalus sp.
AGTATATCAATTAACTGTATAATCTGGCGTCGGAGTGAAGGTGTATAGTCTTTTTCAAGAGAGGGTAAAAGATTGAGGCGAATGCGATTGCGCAGGAAACGGGGATCGGCGTTGGAGGAGTCTTCCTTCCATTCGAGATGCTGGTTGAGCAGATACTTCTGCAACTCTTTTTTGGTTATATCAAGCAGAGGGCGGATGATATTTCCCTTTCTATATCGCATCCCCGTAAGGCCCTGAAGGCCGCTCCCCCGCAGCAGGTGAATAAAGAACGTCTCGACCTGATCGTCTGCGTTATGGGCAACAGCAATGGAGTTGCATTTGCAGGCAGTGCAGAATTCCTGCAGTTTTTGGTATCGTAGAATGCGGGCAGCATCTTCAAGAGAGCGATGCTCTTTAGCAGCAAAGGTTTCAACGGAAACACTGGCTGCTGTAAAGGGCACATTGATACTCTGGCAGAAGGTGTGCAGCCAGGCAATCTCCTCTTTTACCTCTTCGGGGCGCAGGCCATGGTCAACATAGAGCGCATGGAGACGGTCTGACGAAACAATGCCGGTGAGGATGTGCAGCAGAGCGACGGAGTCTGAGCCACCGGATATTCCGACAAGAATTCTCTCCCCGCTCTCTATTAACGCCTCCTTTTGGATGGTGGCGTTAACACGATCTATGAGTGCTGTCGTTGCTTGCTGTTTCAACAGAGGTGCCTGTCAGGTATCGAGCTGATCGAGGAGGCGGGCATGGATGTTGTCAAAGCCACCATTGGAGAGAATTGCAACGACATCCCCTTTTTTCAGCCTTTTTGTGAGGTGATGAAGAATAGCGTCGGTGTCTGAAAAACTTAATGCATCAAGTCCGCGACGGCGCAGGTCTGAGGCCAGTCGGCTTGAGGAGAACAGCTCTCCTGGTTTCAGTCCCTCAATGGGTACTGGTTCGCGGAGAAGAATAAGATCTGCGGAATCGAACACGCTGGCGTAATCTTTTTGGAAGATTGACCGCCTGGATGAATTGGTCCGCGGCTCAAAGATTGTTACCAGTCGGCGGCCGGGCCAGGCAGAGCGCAAAGCGGCAAGGGTTTCTCGAACGGCAGTGGGGTGGTGGGCGAAATCATCAATTACCGTAACCCCGCCTTTTTCTCCCCGCACTTCCTGGCGACGTTTTACTCCGGCAAAAGTGGAAAGGCCGTTGCTGATCTCTTCCGGGGTGAGCCCAATACGGTTTAAGACGGCTGTTACCGCGAGGCTGTTGAGGCAATTATGCCTGCCGGCCATCTTCACTTTTAGCTTTGACCACAACTTGCCCTCGCGATATACCGCAAATTCGGTGGAGCCATCCTGTGTCTTCATCTCACCAAGAGCCCAGGAGAGCGTGCTGTTTTCTGTGTGCAGCCCATATCCCTGTACTTCACACTTCGCTTCAGCGGCGATTTCTGCCACATTGGGATCATCAAGGTTGGCGACAAGCAGACCTTTTTTAGGAATCAAGCTGACAAATTTGCGGAAGGCTGCTTTGATATCTTCGAGATTATCGAAGATATCAGCATGGTCAAATTCAATGGATGTAATTACCGCAACTTCAGGACGATAATGAAGAAACTTCGATTCTTTATCGAAAAATGCCGTATCGTATTCATCACCCTCTGCAACAAAGTATTTCCCTTTGCCGAGTCTGAAGTTGGCGTTGAATTCTTTAACGATTCCCCCAATCATGAAGGTGGGATCAAGTTCGGCGCGAAACAGGGTGCTGGCAAGCAGGGAACAGGTGGTAGTTTTACCATGAGTTCCGGCAACAACGAGAGAGGTGCGGCTGCGAATAAAAAAGTGAGACAGGGCCTGCGGAAAAGAGAGGTAGGGGAGGGTGGTCTGCGAGAGGGCGATGGCCTCTGGATTTTTGCGGGTAATGACATTTCCGACAATGACGAGGTCTGGATTACTCTGCAGATTTTCCGCGCAATATCCCGACATGATCTCAATTCCGAGTCCGAAAAGAAAATCTGACATGGGCGGATATACATGGCTGTCACTGCCCGTAACTGTATAACCGGATGCCTGGAGCATACCGGCAAGCGCGGCCATGCCGGTACCGCAGATTCCCATAATATGGATGCGTTTGATTGTATCCGGGGCGTGGTTGAGTTGTGGATCGAGATTCATCATTGCTTCTCTCCGCGAATCGTCTCTTCAAGACTGCGATAAATATTTTTGAATGCGCTGTCGAAGGTCGCAGGGTTGATCCGCCCGGTTTCAATAAATTTCACAGCGATTTCTTTGGCGGTTTTGAGCAGGGTCTCCTCGCTGACTTTTCGCTGTCTTCTGTCGTTATCTGTTACATTTCCCATCTCGTTTCCCTAAAATAATTTCACCTCTGCCACCGGAAGAAGGCCAGTTCTAAGAGCGGCAGAGGTGTGGTGCGAAAATAACCTGTGAGCCATTTCCACCCAATAAAAAGAGCAATATTAATGTGCTTTCAACATTTTTGCCATGCCAGGGGAAGTTTTTCCACCTGCTTAAAAAACCTCAGATCGGTTTGATCTCCTTCTGATTTTTTGTGGCAAGCTGGCCGCAGGCTGCGGAAATATCCGAGCCTCGACTACTGCGAATAAAAACCGTATAATTGGCATCAAGCAGTATCTTTTGAAACTGCAGAATCTTCTCCCGCGGCGGGCTGCGAAACGGCAGTTCCGGGCAGGCATTAAAACTCAGCAGGTTTATTTTACAGGGAATATCCCGCAATTTTTTTGCAAGGAGCAGGGCATCTGTCGGCGAGTCATTGATGCCTTCAAGCAGGGTGTATTCAAACATGATCCGCTTGCGTTTCGGCAGGGGGTAATTGCGACATGCCTCAAGCAGTTCTTCCACCGGCCAACGGCGGTTAACAGGCATCAGTTCACTGCGCACACTGTTTTTTACGGAGTGCAGTGAAATCGCTAAATTACATGAAGTATTCTCTCCAAGCCTTTGTAAATTCGGAACAATACCACAAGTTGAAATGGTTAGTTTTCGGGTTGTGAGGCTCATTCCTTTCTGGTTTGTCATTATGGAGAGAGCGTCGATAACATTCTCCATATTGTTTAACGGTTCTCCCATACCCATAAAAACAACATTGGTCACCCGGTTCGATCCAACAAGTGTCTCCGGCGGCTGCTCTGCAAGATAATCGCGTGCGGCAACAACCTGATTTACAATCTCTGCTGCCGTCAGGTTGCGAATAAAGCCCATGGTGCCGGTGAGGCAGAAGGTACAGCCCATGGCGCAGCCTACCTGGGAGGAGATGCAGAGCGTGTTGCGATCGGGTTCGGGAATTAAAACCGATTCGATCATCTGCCCGTCGGAGAGGCGAAAACCAAATTTCACACAGCCGTCCGAGGCCTTCTCCAGCAGCGGGTCGCTGAACCGGGAAATATACGCCTTTTCAGTAAGAAGGGCGCGAAACTCTTTGGCGAGATCTGTCATCTCGGAAAAATCCGTAATGCCAGGGCGATAGAGCCATGCCATTATCTGGCGGCCGCGGAACGCCGGTTGATGGAGACTTTCCGCAAAAGCGACAAGTTTCTCCTCGGTGAGGTTGCGCAGGTCTGTTTTTCCGTCTTGTGATTGATTTGTCATACGGGATTCTTCTTTGCAAAATCGTTCATGAATTGAGCAAGGCGCTCTACGCCTTGTTTTGGAAAGGCATTGTAGATGGAGGCTCGGCAACCACCGACATCCCGGTGGCCTTTCAGCCCGCTCATGCCGGCTGAAAGAGCCTCAGCAACAAACTTGCTTTCAAGTTCAGGAGTCGCCAGGTTGAAGGAGACATTCATCAGACTGCGGGATTCTTTTTCTACGTGTCCACGATAATAGTCCCCTGAATCAAGGACTTCATAGAGCAACTCGGCCTTCTCTTTGTTCCGCTGATGTGCAGCCTCAAGGCCTCCACTCTTTTTCAGCAGCTTCAAGACTTCACCGGCAACAAAAATATTGACCACCGGCGGCGTATTGAACATCGACCCTTTATCTGCATGGGTTTTATAGCGCAGCATGGTGGGGACCGATGCTGGCGTACGCTCAAGAAGATCTTCGCGGATAATGACGATGGTAACACCCGCCGGGCCGAGATTTTTCTGAGCTCCGGCAAAGATCAGTCCATAACGGTTTATATCCACGGGGCGAGAGAGAAAATCAGAACTCATGTCGCAGACCAGCATGGTTTCAGTCTGCGGAGTGTAGCTGTATTCGCTGCCGTAGATGGTATTGTTTGAGGTGTAGTAGAGGTATTCTGAACCTTTCGACACCGTAAACTCATCCGGGCGCGGTACGCGATGAAATCCTTCGGCACTGCTGTCAAAG
>JBFHIO010000200.1:0-4321 GCA_041596435.1 Desulforhopalus sp.
CCGGCCGAAGAGTTTGAAACTGCCCTCACCGAGATGCTTTCCGGTCTCGGCCTCGCTCGACAGAGCATCCGTCATCTGGACAGTATTGATGCTAAAAATAATGAGATTGGTCTGATGCTCTTTGCTGAAAAAAACCGGTGGCCCATCGATTTTTTCAATCGAGATGCCATCAATACTCTGAAAAATCTTGAGATCTCTTTTGCCGCAATGAAGGCCGTGGGAGCTATCGGCGTCGCCGAGCCCGCCTGTCTGCTGAGCGCCGGAAGTGAGGTCCTGTTATCAAGGAAACGAAAATGGAAAAACATAACAATGGCAGCAGCACTGGCACCCTTTACGTTATCGGTACCGGCCCCGGAAGCAAAGGATGCATGACCTTTGACGCCGCTGCGGCCATGAAAAACTCCGATGTCATCATCGGCTACAAAACCTACCTTGACCTTATCCCTGAATTCCTGGAGGGAAAAGAGGTGGTCTCTTCGCAGATGATGAAAGAGGTCGATCGCAGCCGCGAGGCATTAAAACTCGCCGAAGAAGGGAAAACGGTATCTCTGGTCTCCGGCGGGGACCCCGGCATCTATGCCATGGCCGGACTGGTGCTGCAACTGGCGCAGAAGACGGAGTGCAAATGCAAAATTGAGATCATCCCCGGGCTGGCAGCGGTAAACTCCTGCGCCGCCCGCCTTGGCGCGCCCCTGATGCACGACTTCGCCGCCGTCTCTCTCTCCGACCTGCTCACCCCCCTGGAACTCATCTACAAGCGCCTCGATGCGGTCGCCGGTGCGGATTTCGTAGTTGCGATTTATAACCCGCGCTCAAAAAAACGGACCGAACAGATTGTCAAAGCCCGGGAAATCTTCCTGAAATACAGAAGTCCCGAAAATGTGGTGGGTATTGTCACCAATGCTACCCGCGACAATGAGACCATCATCCTCACCACCCTCGACAAAATGCTCGAAGAGGAGATTGGCATGCAGAGCACCGTTATCATCGGCAACAGTCAGACATATCGCTGGGGCGACCTGCTGGTGACCCCCCGCGGCTACGGTAAAAAATACGAAATGTAAGGAACATTTTTCCCTGTCGTCGTCATTGGCGACAGGGAAGAGAGCCTCTTCTCCTTCCCCAGCCCTCAATGTCACCTTTCTGGTTGAAAACAACGACCATTCAGCGTACTTTCTTTAGTTAATTCAACGTTGTGTAAAGGTGGCAGGATCTGTTTCATTGCAGAATTAAATACTCTCGAGACCAATTGCATGATTTCTTCAATATCCCGCCTTTTCACACGCAGGGGGAAAATCCCTCACAAGTATCGCCGTGAACTTCAGGAAGAGGATATCGTTTTTTCTGCAGAAAGAATTCCCGGGAAACTTCTCATTGAAACCATCAATGGCCCCCATGGACACAGCAACCTCTCTACAGAAGAGATTACCGGTTGTCTCATCATCACCAGCAGCAGACTTTTCTGGAGCACAACCCGCAGACACCTGGTAAATCTGCCCTTCAACGACCCTGAAGACTTTCGTTACCGTTCCCTTCATGTCCGCACCTCAATGCCGAACCTGCTTGCCATCAGCTATAATGCGATTGACATGCTGGAAGGCTGGGAAGGGGTGTGGGAGTTTCGCTTTACTATCCCCGATCCCCAAAAAACCTGCGAAACCCTCCTCAGACTTGGTCTGAAGCAGGGCACAGTAAACGAGTAAACATGGACTACACAACCCGCCTCAAACCTTCCCGCTGTCGCACTTCCGCTGTTCCCGGCCGTAGTTTCAACGAGGAGATGGAGAGCGATCGTGGACGTGCCGTCAACTCTGCAGCTCTGCGTCGACTGCAGCAGAAAACCCAGGTTTTCCCTCTGCAGATCAACGCCGCCGTGCGCAGCCGTCTCACCCACTCCCTTGAGGTTCAGCAGGTCGGGAGACACATCTCCAAGATAATCCTTGCCAGGCTTTCTCAAGCCGGCCAGCTCGACACGCTCGGACTGCACGGAATGGAGGAGGGCTTTATCAGCGCCGTTGAAACGAGCTGCCTGTTGCACGATGTCGGGAATCCGCCCTTTGGACACTTCGGTGAAAAGGCAATCAACCTGTGGGCCGAAAAGGTTCTGTCCAGTGAATATCACCGCCGTTTTCCGGGAAAACGCGAAGATCTGCTGCATGACCTCTGTAATTTCGAAGGCAACGCCCAGGGCCTGCGTATCCTGCACCACCTGCAGGCGCTCAATCTCACCCATACCCAGCTTGCCTGCCTGCTGAAATACACCCGTTCCGCGGCAGAAGAGGCACCGGAGCAGACCTCCCCTTTCAGTTATCTGAAGAAAAAGCCCGGTTATTACCTCTCTGAGGAGCACCTGATCAGCGAGATTTCCAGCTATGTTGCCATCGGCCCGGACTGCCGCTTTCCCCTCACCTATATCATGGAAGCGTCAGACGACATTTCTTACTGCATCGCCGATATTGAAGACGCCGTAGACAAAAACATCCTTACCATCCAGCGCCTGCATCAACTCATCCTCTCTACCTGGAGGAGTTTTAAAGATGAGAATCCTGAGGTTATCGCCGCCAACTACCTGCCGAAGATCAGTGACAAGGCCTTTACCAACTTCACCACCGAGGAATTCAACAAGGACAGCGCCTACATCCTCGGACTGCGCACGAAACTGGTGAACGACCTCTGCAAATATGCCGCCCAGCGCTACATTGACAACCACGAGGCGGTCTTTACGGGAAATTTCAACGAATCCCTGCTCGACGGCTCCGATGAATATCACTTCGCCACGGAAACCCTGCGCCGCATTGCCCTTGAACACGTCTTCTGCACCCCCGAGGTAGAAAATCTTGAGCTCAAGGGCTATGCCGTCATCTCCGGCCTGCTCAACATCTACTCCCCCCTGATTGAACTGGATGAGATCCTGTTTGAACAACTCTGCCACAGCGGAGACCTGCCCGATCACCCCATCGAATCGCGCCTCTTCCACAAACTGCCAAAAAAACACACAGAGGCGTACTCCCGCGCCATAGACAGGTTGACCTCCTCTTCCGCCGCACAGTGGGAATTCTACCATCGCTGCCGGCTGATCATCGACTACATCAGCGGCATGACCGATGGTTTTGCCCTTGCAGAATATCGTAATTTGAAGGCCATCGACTGAATGGTTTCGTACCCGCATCGTCTCTGAAGGTGATCTGCACAAGAATTGCCCGCAAAATCAATCCCTGACATCGCAGCCCCTTCGTGGTCCGAGACACACGTTATGCCAGAGACACCCAATCAGGCCGTCTCTGCGAATGCATCCCTTCCTCAAGACAGCTCCGCGCTGAATAAACTGATTTCTCGGAAAACCTCGCATCTCGTTCCTATCCGATGTTCCCTTCTTTCCTGTTGCCCGCAAGAACCCCCTGCTCCTTGAACAGTGTCTGATCTCTCCCTTTCCTGACCTTACAGCTGCAACTCTTCCCCCTTCATAAACGCGGCTTCGCAGCCTTCTCAGATTTTTATTAGGCATGACGAAATAATCTATTGACCTTGAACTTTCCTCCTGTTATTAGTTGAGCCTTAAAATATACGCATGCAGAAACTTAAGCTGAACCAGAACGTAAACAACCTTAAGACCAGAGATGGAGACAGTAATGAACAAGCGAGATAATAATCACCCCCTGCAGCATATCGGGCAGACGCAGGGAGGACCTGCAATGAGGCGGAGAAACTGTAAATGCAGCAATCAATCAGTGAAGAATAGCGAACCATCCTTTCCTCTTACGCTGGCGGATGCCGGGGAGAAGGTGCGTATTGTCTGTATCCGGGGTGGAGCAAAACTCAAGGAACGCCTGTTCAGCATGGGGATTCAGGTTGAGAGTGCCGTGCACGTTATTCAATCCTGCCAGGAGGGTGCAGTCCTCGTTGCCAAAAATGAAAACCGTTTCATGCTGGGGGGTGGTATGGCCCAGAAAATATATGTCACAAAGGAGTGAAAACATGGGAAAGACACTTGCAGATCTGGGGATGGGAACGCGCGGCCGAGTAATTGGTTTTGACAAAGGTTCCAATGAATATCGAAAAAAAATACTGGCCATGGGTTTGATTAAGGGCACGGAGTTTACCGTAAACAGGGTCGCTCCCATGGGTGATCCGATTGAGATTGAGGTGCGGGGCTACAACTTGAGCCTGCGTAAAGATGAAGCTGCAGCGCTTACGGTGGAGGGCATTTGACGATGAATGATTTTACCATAGGTGTGGTCGGCAACCCAAACTGCGGAAAGACCACCCTCTTCAATGCTCTGACCGGGGCAAAACAGCGGGTGGGCAACTGGCCAGGGGTCAC
>JBFHIO010000201.1:0-4312 GCA_041596435.1 Desulforhopalus sp.
AGACAGACTCTTCAAGGTTCCCATAAGTTTTATTGAACCCTGTGGTGATTCACCATAGGGGCCGGCGATATGGACAGGAGATAACAGGTCCACATCCATGAGGATGGATAAACGAACATAATAACAATTGCTTATATTTTTTGCAGAGAGAAAACTCTTCATTTACTAAAAAAATACCATGAGTCTCATCAGTAAAAGTCAAACGCTTATCTTGCGCAAATACTGGGCGCGGGAGAGAATCAACTACAGCGTACGTGTTTTTGTCGCCCTCTCCTTCTGCATTCTCCCCTGCTGGTATTTCGACGTCAAGGCACAGAGTATTCCTCTTTTTCTCGGTGTTCTCGCCGCCGCACTTGCAGAGACTGACGACAACCTTCCCGGTCGCCTGCGGGCACTCGGACTCACGCTGCCGATCTTCTTTATCGCCACGTGCTCCGTTGAGCTTCTCCACGACAAGCCCCTGATTTTCGGCATTACCATTTTTCTCAGCACCTTTGGATATACCATGCTCGGTGCTCTCGGCGCCCGCTACAACTCCATTGCGTTCTCAGCCCTGCTGATCGGCATCTATGATCTCCTTGGTGCCTCTACCGTGGATTCCATCTGGCTGCAGCCAACCCTGCTGACCACGGGGGCTGCAATTTATGGTATCTGCTCTCTTGCATGGCTCATTCTCTGGCCGCTCCGGCCGGTGCAGCAAAGTCTGGAAGCCCTTTTTTACAGTTTTGCCAATTATCTTGACGCGAAAAGCGAGCTCTTTATTCCCGTGGAAGCGTTTGATGATACCCCATTCCAGAAGGTGGCCGGAGAACTCACCACAAAGATGGTTGACGCCCTTGATGTTGCAAAATTAACTCTGCTCAGCCGCACAAGACGCACTCAGCCGGGCTCGGCCAACACCCGCATGCTGCAGATTTACCTCATCGGCCAGGATATACACGACCGTATTATCTCAAGTCACTACCGATACCTGGACCTGTCACAGGCCTTTTATCACAGCGATATTCTCTTCCGTTTCAATCGTCTCCTGCGCCTGATAGCTGAAAGCTGCCGGGACGCGGGCAACGCCTTTGCCCTCGGAGAACCATTTCAAGTTAACCCGATAATTAACCGTGCCCTGAAAGAATCTGCAGGAGCCCTTGCCTTTTTGCGGGAGCAGGACGTTCCAGAATGGCGACCACTGCTGCTTCAGCTTGACTTCCTTTACAGTAATCTCCACACCCTCACCCTGCAGCTCTCAGCCATGGCTGCACCGGAGATTCCGATCAGGCAGGAGGAGCAGGACCTTCTTGATGATACCCCCCACGACCTCCTCGATATGTGGCACCGCATCAAAGACCAGCTCACCGTGCGCTCAATGCTCTTCCGCCACGCCCTGCGCCTGTCTATTGCCCTGACTGTCGGGTATATAACCATCTGTCTCTTTGACCTTGCCAATGGTTACTGGATTATGCTTACCACCCTCTTCACCTGCCTGCCCAACTACAGCGCCATGCGTTACAGGCTGGTACAGCGAATCTACGGCACACTGATCGGTTTGTTCACGGGAACCGCCCTGCTCTATATTTTTCCAGACCTGCGCAGTCAGCTGCCGCTCATCATGGCCAGCGGGATTGTTTTTTTTGCCTTCCGAACCACCCCTAAACCCATTGCTCCGGCGGCAATCACCGTCTTTGTCCTGCTCTCCTTCAACCAGTTCGGCGAAGCCTTCGTGGTCATTCTGCCCCGTCTTGGCGATACCCTTTATGGCTGCCTGCTTGCCTCGCTCGCTGTAAGTTTTATCTTCCCCGACTGGCAGGCTGACCACCTGCTCGACTTTATGGCCGAATCCGTGGATGCCAACAGACTTTTCATGAAGACCGTCATCCGTCAGTATGGGGAAGGACGACATGATGACCTCAACTATCGCATCGCCCGCCGCAAGGCACACCGGGTAGACGCCGTGCTCTCCACAGCGGTTTCAAATATGCAGAAGGAGCCGGGGACACGGCGCGAAGCCTCCGAAGACTCCTTCCGCTTTCTCACCCTCAGCCACTCTCTGCTCAGTTATATTTCCGCTCTCGGTGGCCACCGCGTCCGCATTACTGATAAGCAGACCCATACACTGATCTCTGAAGCCTCCTGCTATCTTGATGTAGAAATGCAGAGGTTGATCGCCATCCTTCAAAACAGAAAAGAGGAAGTTTCAGACGAAGCCCGCGCCATTGAAAGACAGCAGTTGAGACTCAAGCTGCGCAAGTGGCGTAATATGGACAACGCGGAATCTTTTATGATCCTGCAGCAGTTCTTTCTTATTCACCGCCTGCTGCCTGAAATGAACGACATCGCTTCCCGCCTGAGCAGCGGCAGTCTGGAGCGGGCACACCGGGAAGGCCGCTGAATCACATATTCTTAAGGGGCATTTTGAAACAAATTGTATTTTGTTCCTCTTCGGAGGGCAGGAGGAAATTTACCGCAGGTGCGGATCCCGCCTGATCGTTCATCACCGGTGTTATTGATATCAGAGTCCAGCGCTTATCTCCGAGGATAATTTTTTACGGTAACGAAAAATATGAGCGGAAAACTGATTATTCAATGATCCCTTCTTTATATTGCCAGTAATTCCTGCTATACAATCCCCGTAAAAAGTGTAACCAGCGAACAGAGTTTCCGTGAGCTGCTCTGCAAAAACACAGAAAAGAGAGAGAAATTCACACCTGTTTCCGTTTCAGCATGCCCTTTATGCTCACAGGTTTTGAGCCCGCATTCCATTGACATCAATTACGATTTGCGTAATTATAATCGATATTGTCACCAATTTAATTAATTTTAGCCGAAATTAGGGCTGTTTTTCGCACTATACAGGCTTGATAATGAGCCACCATCAGAAAGGAGTTCACCATGGTCCTTGACCCGAAGAAACATGCAGACTGGGAAATCGCGCAGGACGCGGAGAAGGAGATGCTCACCATCTATGAGATCGGCGAGAAACTCGGCCTTACCAGGGAAGAGTTACTGCCCCACGGACACTACATCGCCAAAATCGATTTTCGCAAAGTACTTGAGCGCCTCAAAGATAAACCGAATGGTAAATATATTGACGTAACCGCCATTACCCCCACCCCCCTCGGAGAGGGAAAATCGACCACCACCATGGGGCTCGTTGAGGGACTCGGCCGCCTTGGCAAACGGGTAAGTGCTGCTATTCGGCAACCCTCCGGTGGACCGACCATGAATATTAAAGGCTCGGCAGCGGGCGGCGGATTGGCCCAGTGCATCCCGCTCACACCTTTCTCCCTCGGCTTTACCGGTGACATCAACGCCATCATGAACGCCCACAACCTCGCCATGGTGGCCCTCACCTCTCGAATGCAGCATGAGCGGAACTACACCGATGAGCAGCTGGAACGTCTCTCGGGAATGAAACGCCTTGATATTGACCCCACAAATGTGGAGATGGGCTGGGTAATTGACTACTGCTGTCAGTCCCTGCGCAACATCGTCATCGGCATTGACGGGGAAAACGGCAAGCGGGATGGTTTCATGATGCGCAGCAAGTTCGCCATTGCTGTCTCTTCCGAGGTTATGGCCATTCTCGCAGTGGCAAAAGATCTCAAGGACATGCGGGAGCGGATGGGAAAAATTGTCGTCGCCTATAATAAAAAAGGTGATCCAATAACCACCGAAGACCTTGAGGTAGCGGGTGCCATGACCGCATGGATGGTCGAAGCCCTCAACCCTTCTCTCATGCAGACTCTTGAAGGGCAGCCGGTCTTTGTTCATGCCGGACCTTTTGCCAATATCGCCATCGGCCAGTCTTCTATTATTGCCGACCGTGTCGGCCTGAAACTCTCCGACTATCACGTTACCGAATCGGGCTTTGGTGCCGACATCGGCTTTGAAAAGTTCTGGAACCTTAAATGCCGCTATTCCGGGCTGAGACCAGACTGCGCCGTGGTCGTCGCCACCATCCGCGCCCTGAAATGCCATGGTGGTGCACCGGCACCCGTTCCCGGAAAACCCATGCCCGAAGAATACAACTCGGAAAATGTAGAATGGGTGGCAAAGGGATGTGACAACCTGATCCATCATATTCGCAACGTGCGCAAAGCCGGAATCAGTCCGGTGGTCTGTATTAATGCATTCTATAACGATACCGAAGCGGAAATCGAGAAAGTGCGCGAGATTTGCACAAAAGAGGGCGCACGAGTCGCCATTTCCCGACACTGGGAAAAAGGTGGAGAAGGTGCGGAAGAATTTGCCAGGGTCGTTATTGAGGCATGCGAAGAGAAAAACGACTTCAAATTTCTCTACGACCTTGATATGCCTCTCA
>JBFHIO010000202.1:0-4281 GCA_041596435.1 Desulforhopalus sp.
CATGGAAGAAGTAACCGATGAGCCCACTCCTGCAAAAACAAGGGCCAGCGCAAACAGAAAACCGGCCAAAGGTCCGGCAAGAGGCTTCAGAGTTTCCGAAGCCTGTTCGATACTGTCTACGGCGATACCGTGCCGGGCAAAAACAGCAGCAGCAACGATGATCATTGCTGAATTGACAACCCAGCCCATAATCATTGCCACGCTGGTATCTATCTTCTCATATTTAAGCAGCTTTTTTTTACCCTCTTCCGAATTTCCCCATTTCCTGCTGTGAATAACGTTGGAGTGAAGGAAAATATTATGGGGCATAACCACTGCCCCGAGGATGCCCATCGCGACATAGATGCTGCTGCTGTTCACTCTGGGAATGACAAGAGACGGGGCAAGAGCGGCCCAGTCAGGTTTGACAATGAGTATTTCAATAATATAGCAGAGACCAATGATTGCCAAAAAACCGATAATTGCAGACTCAAGTCGATGATATCTCAGGCTGATAATCATTACGACCTCAAAGACCACGGTAATAAAGGCACCCAGCCATAAAGGGGTGCCAAGAAGGAGGTTGAAGCCGATCGCCCCGCCCAGCAACTCGGCAACATCGGTGGCCACACAGGCCAGCACAATGGTAATACCAAGCAGATAAGCCACCGGCCGGGGAAAGTTTTCGCGGATATTAACCGCCAGGGATTTTCCAGTAGCGATGCCCAGTTTGGCAGACATGTGCTGGATAATAATCAACATGATGGTACTGAGGGTTATGACCCACAGCAGATCATACCCGTATTTTG
Source organism: Desulforhopalus sp. (assembly GCA_041596435.1). Classification (GTDB taxonomy): domain Bacteria; phylum Desulfobacterota; class Desulfobulbia; order Desulfobulbales; family Desulfocapsaceae; genus Desulforhopalus. The sequence continues at coordinate 789 of JBFHIO010000202.1, forward strand.
ATCCGCCTTCGATATTGGTCGCCCAGTTCCCTGGATCAATAAAGCCGACAGTCACCAGAAAACCCGGCCCGAGGAAACGCAGTATTGTCCTGAAAGGCAATTTCTTCTTGTCGTCCATGGTGAGTTTCGTCACTTTTTCCATTTTGTTGTAATCCCCTCATGTTGTTTATTCCATATCTCAGGAAGCAATAATATTACTCCTCTGAATCACATTGGTGCAAGCAGCTTATTTGGGGTGACCACGGCAGAATTTCCGGCCAGCTCTGAAAGGCCTTACAGGCAGATGTGGTGAAAATAGCGGGAACCATGCGGGGGGAAATCCTCATCTAACTGATTACTTTCGTGTTATATATTCTGAGGCGTTTAACATAGAAAATAGACAGAATTTATGGATACCTTGAATAACCTTCTATTTCCATGGATTCGGGATGGCACGGAAGCAATTACGGGACGGTTTTTACGTCGAGCAGGGAATCTGTGGCAGGCGGTAAGTCTCAGCGCAAAAAAAACCGCTGTGCTCAAAGAGCACAGCGGTTTTTTTTACGTCCTGTATCTGCTTGAAGAAAATCAGCAGCCGAATGCTTTCTGTAGATTCGGTACAGTTTGTTTTTTACGGCTCATCATACCGTCAACCCACATGGAACCATCTTTGAGTTTACCAGCGAAGGCACCCTCAATAACAGCAGGTTCATCGGAGAGAACAACCAGGTCAGTACCTTCTTTCACAACGTCGGTAAGCATGAGAAGAACAGAGTGACGTCCCTCTGCCTTGGCATCTGCCATGGCTTTTTCCAACTCAGGACGAACATCAGCAACCTGATCAAGAGTTGCGAGCTCAAGTTGGCCAACACCAACTTTTTTGCCGTTCATATCGAAATCTTTGTAGTCACGGAACAGCAGGTCTTTTGCCGGAATTCCAGCAACAGCAGACTTGGCTTTGAGCATTTCCATAAACACTTCGTCGGTATCAGTAACACCAGCGATACCTTTCAATTCGGCAACTGCAACTTTGTCATCTTCGGTGCAGGTTGGGGATTTGAAATTAACGGTATCACTGAGAATTGCACTGAGCATTCCGCCAGCGATATCTTTGGGAATGGTAACACCTGCTTCTTTGAACATTTTGTTCAGGATTGTACCGGTACAACCAACAGGTTCGGCCCGATAGAGAAGCGGAGAGTTGGTGGTAACATCGCCGAGTTTATGATGGTCAACAATGGCGACAACTTCTGCTTTGGCCAGGTCTTCAGGACCTTGTCCAAGGTCAGAAAAGTCTACCAGAGCAACTTCTGTTCCGGCAACAGCACCGAGTGTTTTCGGAGCGGTAAGGCCAAAACGCTTGAGAACGGTTTTTGACTCGGGGTTCAGATTAGCTTCATCTATCTGCATGAAAGCCTCGGCATCTTTGCCTTGAGCTTTGAAAAGTGCAGTCAGAGCCAAAGAAGCAGTAACTGAGTCTGTGTCAGGATTGGTGTGTCCAAATACTGAAATTGCCATGGTGATTCCTCCAAAATTAGTATTCATCTTGTACATCGGTTTCGTATAAACTGGGCCCTTTTTATGCGGGCATAAACATAATTTTATGAATGGTGATTCATTCAAATCCACAAAATAGTGTTTTCCCAATTTTCCGTCAAGTAGAAAAGAAAAAAGACGACAACAACTCCCCCTTCCAAAACAATTTTGCCCTGCAGAAAGGAGACTTCCGCGTGACTTTTCCCTCTCTTCCGTATATTATCCAGGAGTCAACTTGAGTATCATACTGAAACTGCGTACAACCTCTTTGGGTTTACCCCATTCCCGCCGATGCCCTTACAAACTCCTGATACAAAAGAGAATACTCCCGACAAAACTTCCCGTTCGCGGGTCAAACGCCGTTCCGTCCTCCTGCGCCTGCTGCTTCTGTCATTTTCCTTCATGGTGATTCTCGCTGCCATCCTTTATGGGCTCAGCCCCGAAAAGAGCAAACTCTATCTCAATAAAGCAAAAGAGACGGCGCAACAACAGCTGCAGGATATTCGCAAACAACTTCCCTCCACCGCTACTGTTGAAAGCCCCGCTGTAACAAAAGAGACGACAGAAGAAAAAATCAGTCCCGAAGAGGCCAAAGAGGTCCAGACCAGCCAGGAGACCATCACGCCGCAACAGGCTGGCGAACAGCTCGACGCTTTTTATAAACACCTGGATGCGCAGCCATGGATGAAGCAGTTCCAAACCAGTGAGACTTCCCGACAGCACTTCTCCAGACTGATCCAAAAGCTTGTGAACAACCCGCCGGTGGTCGTAAAAGAGACTGACGATCTTTACACCCTGCTGAAAAATACGGCCCACTTCTTCCGCATTCTTGGCGGAAACAATGTTGCCATGCTGAAGGGCATACTCGACAGGGAGAAAGGGAACCTGGAGGACATGCTGCACAGTTTTTATCTCCTCACCCGGCACCCTGACCTGCTGGAAAAAGAGTATGGTATCACGCTCGATCAGACAAGCCTGCGTGACTATGCCAGTTTTCTACTTAATACTATGGGTGGTCGACTCTATCTTTTCCGTCGGGATGCAACCTCCCGCATGCTGGTTATCTTTTATGCTGTTAAAATTATCGACCAGGCCAATATCGACGGTAAAAATCCCTATGGGATCGACATTCGCCCGGCCCTGACACGGCTCACTGACGAAATGGAACATGGCGGTAACCAGCTGAAATACAGGGACCGCTATCTTGAAGAACTGTACCGACTACAGGAAAAATATGAACAGCACCCCGATGGAAAACCGTAAAACAGCATATAACACAGACCTTTTCTCCTTTCTCAAGGCCAGCCCCACCGCCTTCCACGCCATCCATGAGATGAGCAGGCGACTTGATGATAACGGTTTCACACGACTTGAAGAAAATGACCTCTGGACGCTTATCCCTGGATCTTACTATGTGGTACGTGATGGCGCCGCCCTCCTCGCCTTTACTCTCGGCAGCGAAGAATCCGCTGAACAGGGCTTCCGCGCAGTTGCCGCCCACACTGACAGTCCCGCCCTGCAGGTTAAGCCCCAGCCAGAGCTCTCCGGTTGCGGCTGCCGTCGTCTCGGGGTTGAAGTCTACGGCGGAGGTATTCTCTCAAGCTGGTTCGACCGAGACCTCTCTCTCGCCGGTCGCGTCGCCGTCCGTCTGCAAAGCAGCCCCACCAGCAAACTGTTTCTGATCCACTTCGACACCCCGTTGCTCAGTCTGCCGAGCCTTGCCATTCATCTCAACCGGGACAACACTGAGAAGCTCGACAGACAGCAGGAACTGCCGCCCATCATGATGGAAGCAGGAGAGACAACCCCTGATTTTTCAACACTTCTCATTGCCCGCCTGCGCGAACTCTACCCGCAGGTCGATTTCGAGCACTGCGAAACCACTGCCTTTGATCTCTTCTGCCACGACCTTACCCCACCCTGCCTCAGCGGGCTGCAAGGCGAGTTCATCCACGCCGGAAGACTCGACAATCTCCTC
>JBFHIO010000203.1:0-4266 GCA_041596435.1 Desulforhopalus sp.
AGGGCATCCATTCGTTTCAGCAGCCAGTCGTGATCAAGGGTGAGTGGGCTGACGAGGTAGGGGCGGGCACCGAAGGCGATAAGGCCGATGCGGTCGTTAGGGCGTTTATCTATAAATTTTTCCACCACTTTTTTCACCACGGCGAGACGGTTGACCGCCTTGCCGTCAAGATGGAAATCCATCGCTTCCATGGAACCGGAGACATCTACCGCCAGCATTATGTCGATGCCGCTTGCCTCAACTTCGGTGGTCGAGTTGCCATATTGTGGACGGGCAAGGGCGATAATGAGCAGGGCGAGGCTGAGCATGCGCAGGAGGAAGGTTATACGCCCCGCACTGGCCTTTCTTGGTGTCCCGAGGGAGCGGAGGAGTGATGTGGAAGAGAAGAGCAGTGCCGGGGCCGGACCACGTCTGGCGTAAAAAAGAGCGAGGGGTAAAAGCAACAGTAGAAGCCAGAGGAAGTTGGCGTGAAGAAAACGGAAATCCGTGAAAATTGCACTCATTACTGGCCTCCTTTATCTTCCATTTGAGAACCTTTGATGAGGACAAGGACAGCCTTCTCCATCTCGTTCAGCTCTTCCTCTTTCGGTTGATAGCGGGCAAATTTGGCGAGGTCGGCCTGTTCAAGACAGCGGCGCAACTCTGTTTGAACCTCCTGGAGGGGTGAGAGCTTTTCCAGCTCAAGGCTGTGTAGAAATTCACTGGTAGTCTGGCGGGTGGAGCGCAGAGAGAAACGGCGTTCAATATAACTGCGCAGCAGGTTGTTTGCCTCTTCAACCCAGCGAACGGTACTTTTTTCCCGCAGTGGGCGCAGTGCTTCAAAACGGCGGAGATACTCTTCCTGCAGGGGTACAGTTTTGTGGCGGTGGAGGCGTCGGTAAAGGTAGAACAGGGTCGCAAGAGCCGCAGCTGCACAGAGGATGATGACAATTATCTCCAGCGGGGAAAGAAGAGGCTCGGGGAGAGTTACCGGTCCGTATATATCGTGGGGCAGGGGAGATGGCTGGTTCATGCGCTTCTCCTCTGACGGTTATTGAAGAAATGCATCAGCTCTGGCAGGTAGCTGCGGTTGGTTGCAAGGTCGAGCAGGTCGATACCGGCTCCGCGGATGGTCCGTAAAAGGATATCGCGCCGCTCTTCGGCCCGGCGGGTAAACTCTTCCCGTACCGTGCGGCGGGAGGTGTTGAGTTCCACCTGCTCGCCGCTTTCAGCGTCTTCAAGAGTTACCCGGCCAATATCCGGCAGATGATATTCCCTCGGATCACTCACTTTAAGGGTGATGAGGTCGTGGTGGCGGGCGGTGGCCTGCAGGGTGGCGCGCATGGTGTGCAGCTCCTGCTCGAAATTACCAGGCAGGCAGAAATCGGAGATGAGGAAGACGACACTGCGCCGTTTACGCACACCGGCCATGAACTCCAGCGCCTTGTTAATGTCGGTGTGTCTTCCCTGCGGTTTGAAATAGAGTATTTCTCTGATAATACGCAGAATATGGCGGCGGCCTTTCTTTGGAGCGATATAGAGCTCAGCTTCACCGGTAAAGAGGATCAGTCCCACCTTGTCGTTATTGCGTACGGCGGAGAAGGCCAGTACTGAGCCGAGTTCGGCCATCAGTTCGCGCTTTGAGCCGCTGGTGGAGCCGAATTCACCGGAGCCGCTGATGTCAATGAGCAGCATGATGGTAAGCTCACGTTCCTCGGTGAATTTTTTAATATGAGGGATGCCGCTGCGGGCGGTGACATTCCAGTCAATAGTTCTGATGTCATCGCCGGGGACATACTCCCGCACCTCCTCGAAGTTCATACCCCGTCCCTTGAAGACGGAGTGGTAGCTCCCCACAAGGCTGTCGGTGACCAGGCGACTGGTGTGCACCTCAATTCGGCGTACCTTGTTGAGCATCTCGCGGGTAAGTTCGTTTTCCATGGGGTTTCTCTTCCCGGTCGAATCAGGGAACCGGTACGGTATCGACGATTTTTCGGATAATATCTTCGCTGGAAATACCCTCCGCCTCTGCCTCGTAACTGATGCGGATTCGATGGCGCATGACATTCATTACTGAAGATTTGACGTCATCAGGGGTGACGTAGCCTCGGCCGGCAAGGAAGGCTGCGCATTTGGCCACTGATTTCATGCTCAGAGTGGCTCGAGGCGAGGCTCCGGTTTCAATATAATTAGAGAGACTGAGGTTGCAGCTTTCTGGATCGCGGGTGGCATAGACAAGGCTGACGATATAATCCTTGATCTTGTCATCCATATAGATGGAGTCCGCCACCTGCCTGGCGTCAAGGATCTCTTCCGGTGAAGCTGCGGGGACAATTTTTTTCTCCTTGCTGCTGTACTCGTAGTTGTCAAGAATCTTCCGCTCTTCCGCTCTGCTCGGATAACCGACCACTACCTTGAGCATGAAACGATCTACCTGTGCCTCCGGCAGCGGGTAGGTCCCTTCCTGTTCAATGGGATTCTGGGTGGCCAGTACGAGAAAGAGTTTCGGCAGGAGGTAGCTCTCATCGCCAATGGTTACCTGTTTCTCCTGCATTGCCTCCAGCAGAGCCGACTGTACCTTGGCCGGCGCCCGGTTTATTTCGTCGGCAAGCACGAGGGAGGCGAAAATCGGGCCGCGGCGGGTTTCGAAGGTGGTCTCCTGCGGGTTGTATATCTGGGTGCCGATGATATCGGCCGGGAGCATGTCCGGGGTGAACTGTATACGCCTGAAATCGGTGCGGATGGCCTGACTGAGGCTTTTCACCGCAAGGGTTTTGGCCAGTCCCGGCAGGCCTTCAAGCAGAATGTGGCCACCGGAGAGCAGACCAGTGAGGAGACTGTCAATGAGATTGTCCTGGCCTATGATGGTGCGGGAGAGTTCACTGCGCAGGGGGGCAACCCATCCTGAAGCGGCCTTCACTGTCTCGGTGATCTGCTGAATAGAGATACCACCCTCGTTTTGTTGTGGAAGTTCTGTTGTCATGTCGGGTTTCCTTCTGATTGGGATACTTTTCTGCGTTTGGTCTGCGCTATGGAGCTCGGACTGTCTTCAACTTTCCACCTTAACAGCTCTTTCTTGCAGCAGCCTTTCAAGAGAATTACAAGGTTGTAATGTTTGTCGGGTTGAAATGTCTGCACCGGAGAGGAAGGGTAGAAGAGGGTAAATTATCATGCACTTTGCAGGGTGCTCTGGTAGGCTGTCCGCATCTTTTTTTCTCCTTTTCCCCTGAAAAAATGGAATACGTTTCATGACTCATCTCTATGTAAAAGAGTACACCCGACATCTGCTCGGCCATCCCCTTGCCATCGCCTGCCGCGAGAGTGTGCTGCGTGACAACCTTCCCGCCATTGCCAATGACCTCAAGTTTCTCGGACGTCAGGGTATCTCCACCACCTTTTTCCATAATCTGCCTCTCCGCTCCTCTAACCAGAAACTGGTTGATGAGCTTGAGCGGCGTCTGCCGGAGACGCGGTTTGTCCGCATTGCCTCCGACGTTGATTTTTATGAGGCGGTTCTCAACAGTGACGGAGTGAAGTTCAAACTGATCTTTCTTGAACGGCGTCCTCTGCTGGATCAGAAGGGGGTACGGATCAACACGCTCACCACGGAGCGCTACCGCTCCCTGCCCATTGAAGTGAACGATGTTGTACAGAATGTTAACTTTCAGGGTGCGCTGAGCCAGATCTGTGAGAAGATTGAATCTGGTGTCTGTGAGCGTATTCATATTGTGTCCGCCGGGAAGGCGACCCTTCGCGAGGAACTCTTCTCCGTTGAAGGGGCGGGCACAATGATTGCCAACAACTTTACCGAGGTTTTCCGCGTCGTGGACGGGGCAACGGACGTGAAGATAGTTGAGCGTATTCTCGGCATGTATAAAAGATCGGGGTATCTCAAACCTCGGGCGAAGGGGTATGTCGCAGCCAACCGCGATCATTTTTTTGTCACCGTTATTGACGGTATTATCGTCGGCTGTGTGGAGCAGAAGGATATTGATGCGCAAACCGTAGAACTTGGTGCGCTGGCCATCTCCACACGTTTTCGCAATCAACGCATTGGTGTGTATACCGTAGGTGCCTTTATTGAAGAGATGACGGCGCGCGGTTTTACAAATTTCATCTCCCTTACTCGCAATCCCCGTTTGCAGGACTTATTGTCGAAAATGGGCTTTACCCGCGAAGAGAGCGGGCGTTATGCCGCGCGGGAGGCGATCAGCCCCGGCGTGCCTGTATACTGCAAACAAAACTAAAATTTCCTGCAGGGGTTTATATGAAAGCACAACAGATAGG
>JBFHIO010000204.1:0-4261 GCA_041596435.1 Desulforhopalus sp.
ACGGTTTAGAGATAAAGGCGTATTTATTACAATTGGAGCAGAGCAAAAAGAATTGAACTCAGTACACCCTTCTCGCTTCCCTTTCGAAGAATCCGGCGAACAATAGATTTTTCTCTCAGATCAAGGCACTTCCAGAAAATCAGACAGCCATAGAGATGATCTTGCGAGCATTGATCTTCTGAAACGATATCCAGCAGGCCCCTATCGCTCTATCCCATCCCGAGCCTCTACACCCTGCTCTGTATAGTAGTGTTTCACTTCCTGCATATCTGTGACAAGATCTGCCTCCTCAATGAGCCAGTCCGGGGCATAACGCCCGGTGATGACCACTTCCGTGTCGGGATGGCGATTCCGCAGTGCCTGGAGTATCTGCTCTTTCGTAATAAGTTTGAAGTAGAGGGCGATGGGAAGCTCGTCAAGAATGACCAGCTGATACTCACCACTGGCGAGAAATTTTGCACACCGCTCAAGACCTGCCTCTGCCGCATCCACATCCTTTTTCTCCGGATCACGTTCCAGATAACAGCCTTTGCCGAGTTGTTCTATGAGGATATTATCAAGATCCCCGGCAATTTGTGTCTCGTGGTATGCCATGTCCCGTACAAACTGCCCGATATAGACTTTCATCCCGGCATAATGAGCACGGACTGCAAGCCCTAGAGCAGCCGTAGATTTTCCTTTTCCATTACCGGTATAGACGTGTATGTATGCCATTTTTTCTCGTTTTTTAAGGAAGTTAAATGCGGGAATATTTCTCAACGAAGCCCCGCCATAATTTACTGAAGTGTTTTACGAACAACCGAAGTTGAAACCAGCAGACAGACAAGGGCAATTACTGCCATGGCACCTATGTGCTGCCAGACGATGAAAGCAGGCATCGCCTTCATAAAAAGTCCTTCAACAATAACAATATAATGGGTAAGGGGGATTCCCTGAGCAATATATTGCAGAGTCTCCGGCATATTGGCGATGGGAGTTGCAAAGCCGGAGCAGAGAATAATCGGTACAATTACAGCAAAACTGCCCAATACCGCCTGCTGCTGAGTAGCCGCGAGAGCCGACACCACCAGTCCCATTGAGGCAATGGCGATGGTGAAAATCAGCAGACTTATCTCAAGCAGAACGAAGGAGCCCAGGAAGGGAACATGGAAGATGAACACTGCAGCGGCCGCAATCACATTGGCCAGACTCATCCCGATTACAATCGAAGGCGCCATCTTTGCGATAATTATCTCCCATGAGCTGCAGGGGGAGACAAGAAGCTGGTCGAAGGTCCCCAGCTCCCGTTCTCTGGCGATGGAAAGCGCGGTGAGAATAAAAGTGATGAGCAGGCTGATAATCCCGGAGAGCCCCGGTACCACATACCACTGATAGATGAGATTATCATTGAACCAGTGACGGACCACGGTGGGATCAGGGACCTTTATGTTCGGGTGCAGCACCTGCGCAAAATCTCCCGCGATTTCCTGAATATACCCCGCTGCAACCTGCGCAGAGTTGGCCCTGCGTCCATCCGAAATAAGAAGTAATTCCCCCTGTCCACCACCGTCAATTTTACGCGAAAAGTCTGCAGGAAAAACCACAGCAAGAATGCTGCGGCGCATGTTTATTTCTTCTCGCAACGCACTCTCGCTGTGCACAGAACGCATATCTTTAATAAACGAGGCGCGGGACAGTTGAGCTATAAATCGCCCTGCCTGAATCCCGTTATCTTTGTTGTATACGGCAATGGAAATATTGTTCACTTCCAGAGTAACGGCATAGGCGAAGATAAAGAGTTGCACCAGCGGCGGTATGATAATGATCAGCCGCGTTTTTTTATCCCGCATGATAGAGAGGAACTCTTTTACGACCTGGGCTCGAAGAGCCGGAGTAAGAAAGGTTTTCATTTCCCTGGTGCCCCTCTATTCTAAACGTGTCGGCGTTTTCAACTTCGCCAGAAACATCATCACCGCACCAATGAGCAGCATAAAGCCTATATTGGGAAGAAACAGAGACCATACATCGCCTGCAATAAAGACAGTCTGCAATCCAATAATGTAATATTTCACCGCCAGAATTGCCGTGAACCATTGGATGATGGTGGGCATGGAATCAATCTCAAAGAGGAAGCCAGAGAGGAGAAAGGCCGGCAGGAAGGCAGAAAGCAGGGCCAGCACACTGGCGATAAACTGATTTTTGGCCAGGGTGGATATCAGCAGTCCCTGGGCAAGAGCAGGCAGCAGGAACGCGGCAGAAAGACTCAACAGCGCAAACCACGAACCGCGCATCGGCACATTGAACACCCATTGAGCAAGCCCGGCCGCAAAGAGAGTGGTAATCAGACCGAGAATAAAATAGGGCAGCATTTTACCAACGAGAATCTCCGCACTGCGGGCCGGAGTAGAAAGAAGAGCCTCCATGGAGCCACGTTCCCACTCCCGGGCGATAACAAGGGCGGTGAGAAGAGTACCGATCATGGTCATGACGATGCCAATGGCACCAGGAATCAGGAAATTTTTACTCTTCACATCGGGGTTGAACCACATGCGACTGGTAATGGAAACAGGCGAAGCGGCAAGACCTGAAACGTGCGAGGCAACCCACGTCGATACCACCATGCGGGCGTAGTTACTCACAAAAGCGGCTGTATTTGGCTGGGAGGCATCGGTAACAATATGTATCAGCCCGTCAATATCGCCCGAGGCCAGCCTCCGATCAAAATCTCCGGGTATCTCCACAAAACCGTTAATTTCGTTGGCGATGAGCGGATCGACCACCTCCTTTTTATCACGCACAACAATTACCTTGAAATACTTTGTTCCGGTAAAAGCGGCGGCAAGAGAAGCAGCGCGAGTGCTGGTGGACTTCTGCACGAGGGCAATGGGTATCTGCTTGATATCAAGAGAGATGGCCGTACTGAACAGAATCAAAAGAAGCACCGGCAGAACGAAAGCGATAGCGATTGCAGCGGGATCACGCACAATTTGCAGAGACTCTTTGCGCATAAGAGCTGTAAGGCGAATGATATTCATACCTGTTCCTCCTGCTGTTTGATCAGGCGGATAAAAGCCTCCTCCATGGTGGGTTCTTCAGGGCCCTGCTGCGCTCCTTTTTTCAAGGCGTCCGGGGTATCGAGGGCGATAAGTTTTGCGGCATACATGAGACCAATGCGGTCGCAGTATTCCGCCTCCTCCATAAAATGGGTGGTTACCATCACGGTCATCCCTTTGGAAACAAAGCCGTTAATATGGGACCAGAACTCGCGGCGGCTGAGGGGATCAACCCCGGAGGTCGGTTCATCAAGAAAAAGAACCGGCGGACGGTGCATGATGGCACAGGCCAGCGCCAGACGCTGCCGATACCCCAGAGAGAGTTTTGCCGGATCGCTGTTCAAAAAAGGCCCGAGGGAGAAGGCATCAATCACCTCTGCGATGCGCTCCTTTTTTACCTTGCCGGAAAGTCCATACACCCCCGCAAAAAAATCTAAATTCTGTTTCACAGAAAGCAGGCCGTAGAGGGAAAATTTCTGCGCCATATAGCCAAGGGACAACTTGGCTTTTTTGCTGGCATTTAACAGTTCATGCCCCACCACCGTCGCTGATCCTTCAGTAATGGAGAGCAACCCGCAGAGCATCTTGAATGTTGTCGATTTCCCGGCACCGTTTGGCCCGAGCAGGCCGAAAATCTCTCCTCGTCCAACGGAAAAAGAGACATTGTCGGTGGCGATGAAATCCCCAAATTTTTTGGTGAGATGATCACAGGCAATTATATTCGTCTCACTGCCCGTCACCTCCGGCATTTTCTCGGCAATACGTGAGCGTCTGGAAGAAGAACCGCCAAGAAGATCAATGAAAGCATCTTCAAAACGAGGAGGAACCGCTCCAATTTTACCACCGAGGCTGGTGGCAAGTTTTGCAAGCTCCTCAGGAGAGTGTCCTTCATGGAGGACCACCCGAATAGACTCCCCGTGTACCACCGCATCCGAGATAAAGGTTTGTTCCATTAAATCAGCAAGCAGTTTTCGTCGTTGTGCCACTATGCCGCGCAACAGAAAACTTCGTCCTTCCAGACGGTCTGAGAGTTTTTTCGGTGCCCCGGAGTAAAGGACCTTCCCTTCACTGAGCAGGAAAACGCTGCTGCAGCGTTCCGCCTCGTCAAGATAGCTGGTGGCCCAGACCACCGTCATTCCGCCTTTAAGAAGGTCTTCCACCATCGCCCACAGGTCCTGACGACTCACGGGGTCAACTCCAACACTCGGTTCATCCAGCAGCAGAAGTCT
>JBFHIO010000205.1:0-4252 GCA_041596435.1 Desulforhopalus sp.
CCGATCTGGTTTTCCGGGAAAGTTTGTCTGGAAATATGGAGTGGTATCGTTAATCCGGGACCTGACAGTTTTTCTCAGTGAGGTTGTAGGAGAATTATAAATTTTCGGGTATGATAAACCATTTTGGCAGTGGGGAAAAACTCTCTTTATACAACATAAGGGTATTATTATGGAAAACCGGAAAGATTCTGAGCGAGGTCTCCTTGAAACTGAAAACGCCAGCGGTGTCGCGTTGTTGCCCCTGGTGCTCTTTCTTCTTTTGTTTCTCGGCACCGGAATGTGGCTTACACGAAGTGGCGTTGATATGGCCTTCTACCAGCTTTCGGCTGCGGTAGCAATACTCCCCGCTATCATCATCTCCATCTATCTCGGGAAAGAACATCTCAACAAAAAGATATCTGTTTTTCTCGGCGGAGTAGGTGACATCAATATAATCACGATGTGCATGATTTACCTCCTCGCCGGTGCGTTCGCCTCAGTGGCGAAGTCTATCGGCGGAGTGGATGCCACGGTCAACATGGGGCTTGCCTTTATCCCTCCCTCTTATATCTTGCCGGGGTTGTTCATCATTACTGCCTTTGTGGCCACCGCCATGGGAACCTCCATGGGGACAATCGCTGCCATTGCTCCCATTGCCGCAGGCATAGCCGAACAGACAGGAATGTCCTCCCCGATGCTGATGGGTACCGTCCTCGGCGGGGCGATGTTCGGAGACAACCTTTCGATGATCTCTGATACAACCATTGCCGCCACCCGCACCCAGGGGTGTGAATTGAGTGACAAGTTCCGTATGAACCTGCTCATTGCCGCGCCAGCGGCGCTGGCGACTATCGGGTTGCTCCTTGTCTTTGGTGGTGACGCACCTGATCCGCAGGCCGGAGACTGGGAGTTCCTGCGTATTATCCCCTATCTTCTCATTCTCGGAATGGCTGTCGCCGGAGTGAATGTTTTTGTCGTGCTGACTGTGGGTATTCTCCTGTGTGGCGGGGTGGGTTTCATTTGCCTTGATGGTTATTCCCTGCTGGCATATTCCAGTGATATCTATAGAGGCTTCACCAACATGCAGGAGATCTTTATCCTGTCGATGATGATCGGTGGCCTTGGTGAGCTGATCCGTTCTCAGGGCGGCCTGCAGTGGATGCTTGAGAAGGTAAATATTCTCTCCAGAAAGCTGGCCCGCGGAAATCGTCGGCTCGGCGGCGAGTTTGGTATCTCCGGACTGGTTGCTCTGGCCAATGTCTGCACGGCCAACAATACCGTGGCTATCATCATCAGCAGCAGGCTTGCCCGCGAAATCGCCACAGAGAGTGGCGTTGATCCGAAGCGGTCCGCCAGTCTTCTCGATATCTTCTCCTGTATTGTCCAGGGCCTTGTCCCTTATGCGGCACAGGTTTTGCTGGCGGGATCAATTGCAGGAATTTCCCCCATCGCGGTATCGTTAAATAACTGGTATTGTGTCGTTCTTCTCTTCGTCTCTGTGATTGCAGTGTTCATCGGGCGGCCGAAGGGAGATTGGAAACTCCCCCTTTCTTAATCCCTGCCTGTGGGGAGTATGCGACGTTTCCATTCTCTGTCTTTTGAAAAGAATTTTGCGAAGGTACGTATCCCGACTTACGGTTTATCACCGGTGTAATTGATATCGGAGTCTGGCGCGTACCTCGACGTCTCGTTCCTCGCTTTGTCGGAGGATAAATTTTTGACTGTAACGAAGAAGATGGGCGAAAAACTGATAATTCAAGGTGCCCTGTAATACAGAAGATAGACGATTATTCGATGTTCCCTGCAGTCATTGGCTCTTTTACAGAATAGCTCCTGTATCTGCTGAACAGGTAAAATACGAAGATGGAATATACGGTCCTCATAATAGACAGCGATCCTGGAACGCATAAGCAGCTGGGGGAGTATCTCACCCTCAGCGGGTTTCGGGTTCATGGCGCGAGGGACGGGCTGCAGGGTGCTGAAATGCTGCAGGCACTGAAGCCGAATATTGTTCTTCTTGATATGCAGCTTCCCAGGATAGATGGTTTTCAGCTTTTGCAGCGGATGCAGGCAAGTTCTGTGTTGAAGCAGATCTCTGTTCTCTTTATGAGCAAGTGCAACAGAACAAATCTGAAGGTGAAAAGTCTGGAGATGGGTGCTGATGATTTCATCAGTAAACCCTTTGCGCGGGCAGAGGTTCTGGCCCGAATCAAAGTTGCCATACGGCGCAGACAGCGAATGGCTGACGCCAGTGAGGCTCCTTCTGTGGAGAGTGCTGCCTCCAATTCGCCGGACGCTGGCTCCGGAGTCATGACAGGTCATCTGGAGAATCTTTCCATGGCTGAACTTCTGCAGACCCTTGAAGCCGGAAAAAAAGCCGCGACTGTGCTCTTTCCTGACATCTTCGGAGAGGTCAATATCGTCGATGGTGCCGTGGTGCACGCCGAGCAGGGGGCTTTTCAGGATGAAGAAGCGATGGTGCGGCTGCTTTTTCTCGATAAGGGCTCCTTTACTGTAAAGTTTGGAAAAGATTCACTGCCCGGAGGCAGAGAATATACAGAGATCAATTATCAGCTGCTTGATTGTCTCGTCAATCTTGACACAATCCGGGAGGTCCTCTCAGCTTTGCCCGAAGAGGATCCCGTTATTGATGATCTCAAGTTGTTGCCTTCCGTGCAGGGGATGGACGTTCTTAAAAGTTGCCTGCCGCGCGCCCTCTCTGAACTCCTGGTCATGCTTCCTGGAAATCTTGTGGCTAACGCTGAACTTTTTGTTCAGCAGTACAGGCTCTTGCAGGAATCATCTTCATAAAAGGTGCGTTGAAGACCAGGTTCAGGACTGTCGGTGAAAAGAAATCTCTGCAATAAAAGTCAGTTGTTACGAAAGGGAGAGTTGTCATGGGGAAAATAGTAACTGTCGCCAGCCAGAAGGGTGGTGTCGGTAAAACAACTACAGCCCTGAACCTTGCCTACAACCTGAGCCGCCATGGGGATCGGGTGCTGCTTGTAGATATAGACCCGCAGGGCGGGCTGTCTATTGCAACCAATGTGAAGAAAAAGACCGATAAAGGTCTGATGGATTACTTCTCAGGGAGGGCCCGGCTGACGGAGATTATTGGCTTCAGCAAGGCGCAGAAACTGGCCGTACTCGGAGTGGGGAGCAGCTCGCCGCAAGACGCAATTCGACTGGAAGATCTGGCTCTGGCGAATAAGGGTGTGATTGCCGCGTTGTTGAAGCAGCTTGCTGCATACTTTGAATACGTTATTGTGGATTCCCCTACAGGGATCGGCGGCCTGTTGAAGTCACTGCTTTTTGCCAGTGATATTGTGCTTCTTGTTGTGCAGAGCAGGTCTCTTGCACTCAAAACTCTGCCAGCCATGCTCTCACTCATCTCGTGGGTGCGAGAGGATGAAAATCCCGGGCTTTATCATATCGGTACTGTGGTGACCATGCTTGACAAGGATCCGAAGAGTATAGAGCAACAATTGCTGCAAGAGATTCGCGAAGGATTTCCTAAAGAGATGTTTTTTACAACCACCATTGATTTTGACCCTGTATTCGAAATGGCCAGTCTGAAAGCCGTACCCGTTGCAATGGTGCAAAACGGCATCTATGCCGCAAAAAACTATCAGGATTTTGCTCGCGAATTCAAGCAGAGAGACGTGGTGGTAAAGCAGAAAGGAGAAAAAGATGGCTCAGATCCTGAACTCTTTTGAAATTCAGAAGGCAATCACTCTTGCCACTAAAATCAATGAAGACCAGGCTCGTCCCCTGAACAGCAAGAAGTCAGGGGCGGAAAGCGGAGTGGCGCTGGATTCTGAGTCGTTTGAAGGCAGAGGAAAGAAGCTGGAAGATATTATCAAACGGATGTGCCAGCGCAGTAATTTTTCTGGAGCCGTTGTTACCGATGACAGCGGCCGCCCTCTCGCGGTTGTCAATCCGCCGGTCACCTCTGACAAGCTGCCCGCATTCAGCTCAGTTCTCGGACAGGCGCTTGAGCGGGCGGGAGCTCTTCTCACACATAAGAAAGCAGAGTATCTCTCTCTGGATATCAACTATGAAGAGAAAATTGTTCTGCGGCGTTTCGCCATCCAGGAGAGTCACTATCTGCTGCTTGTCAGCTGTTTGCAGGATGTTGACGATCGCAGTGAGATTGAGGTCTCCATTGAACAGATCATGGCTGCTCTCTCTGCTCAGACGAAAGGGAAGTGAGAGGGCAGAGACGGGAAAAGCAAAAGGTTTTTGTAGAGACGACCAATTTGGGCGTCTCCAG
>JBFHIO010000206.1:0-4252 GCA_041596435.1 Desulforhopalus sp.
CGCTGTGCTTTTGCTTTCGGCGGGGTTTTCATCATCCATGTGGTGATGAGGGCGGCGATAAGGATGATGCCGAGCGTCAGCCCTGCCTGCAGGAGTATTCTTTGTTTGTTTGTTTTTTCGGGTTGTTTGCTCATGGTCTTCTCAGAAGAATGACTTGATGACGGGGGCTGCTTCTTCTCTCTCCGGCGGCAGCAGTTCTCCTGGCAGACCGCCACTGAGTGCACGGTAGAGGGTGATGCGGTTGGAGAGGAGCTGGCGTTTAATATTCAGGATGTCGCGCTGCAGCTGCTGTACGTTGAGGATGATGGAAAGCACCCGCTGATAACCGAGGCTCCCCTGACGATAGCGACGGTTGATCTGTTCAACGCTGTCACTGGCCAGTTTCAGCTGTTTCTCAAGGCTGAAGAGCTGCTTGAGCAGAGCATCTTCATCGCTGAGGGCGTTTTCCACTTCGTTAAGGGCATCAAGAATGGTTTGTCCCCATGTGTAAAAAGTCTGCTTTGCTGCGGCGACGCGGCGATCCACTTCGGCCCGGCGGCTGCCGCCGTCAAAAATTGGAGCGGTGAGGCTGGTCCCGAGGGTCCCGAGCCAGGTATTGAAGAGCTGGCGGGTACTGGTCCCGCTGGTGACCAGCGAACCCGAGATTGAGAGCTGCGGAAAACGGTTGGCTACTGCTGCGGCAGTCTGTGCATCGGCGGACTCCAGAGAGTGAAACGCGGCGCGGACATCCGGGCGGCGTTGAACCAGTTCAAGGGGAAGGCCGGTGGCGGGCAGCGGCGGCAGCTCCGGCAACTCCCCGGCCACCATTTTCAAAGGGGCTGGCGGCTTGCCGAGAAGGATGGCGATGCGGTGGTCAAGGATGCTGGCGCTGGCGCGGAGAACTTCAAGGCTGGTGGTGTTGGACTCCACCAGCTGCTGCTGCTGGAGCAGATCGGCGATGCCGGTCTGGCCGGTGATGACCTTTATGTCAATGATCTTCAAGTTTTTTCTGTTGGTGCTCTGCTGCTGGCGGAGCAGCAGTTGCTGTCCCGCATTCTCCTGCCGGGCAAACCAGGTATCTGCCACCTCGGCGGCGATGGAGAGAGCGGCATCTTTGAAATCCTCTTCTCCGGCGGCAAGAGAGGCCCCGGCGGCCCGCTGGTTCGCACTCAGTCGACCCCACAGATCGAGTTCCCAGGAGGAGCTGACTCCGAGGCTGAAGGTGTCGCTGGTTGTGTCTGATTTGAAACTGCGTTCAGAGGAGGCGCTGCCGATACCGTCCAGGGAGGGCATGAGGGGGGCTCCTGCGACACGGGCGAGGGCCTCCAGTTCGCTGACCCGTTCTCCGGCGGCACGCAGAGAAAAGTTGTCGTGCAGAGCGCTTTCCACAAGGGAGTTGAGTTCCTTGTCACCGAAACTTTCCCACCAGCGTGGCGGGGCCTCTTCCTTTCCGCTGGTGCTGAAGCCCTGCGGAATCTCAAAGGGTGTTTCCGGGCGGGACTGCGCACGGAAACAGCCGCTGAGCAGGCTGCTGCAGAGCAGGGCGAAAAGCAGGAAGAAGAAGCGCGGGAAGCTGTTATATGTCAACATTGCCATGGGTGAAGGAGTAGGATAAAAAACGCCATTACAACACATGAGTATACGCGTATTTATCTTTTGTTTGCAAGAGCTGTTCCCCTTTGCTCCGGAAAAACTGCAAACTTTGTGGATGCGGGCTTTGGCATCTTCCCGCATCTGTCAAATCTATGACATCTCAGCCTTCCCCCGCGGGTGATGACGAGGCTGTGCGGGAAGGTTATCCGGCAAAGATGAAAAATTTGCGCAGGGCGTAGTTGATCATCACCGAGGTGAAAATGTTGCAGGCAAAGGCCCAGGTGGTGAGAACATTGAAGCGGCGGATGAGCCAGCCCATGAGGATCGTGCCGAGGAAGATGGAAATACCTGAGACGGCGTAGAAAAGCAGAATCTCAACGAAGAGGGTATGTCGTCCGCCCTGAAAAACCCACAACACATTGGTGATGTAAGCCACCATGTTGGATATGAGAAAGGCTGTAAAATTTCCCAGCATGGAGTTGCGGGAGCGGGTTTTATTGTCCACGCCGGCGGGATTGAGATGAAGATATTTGACGGCAAGGTCTCCAGCCTGCAGGGCTGGAAAAATTTTCCAGCAGACCAGATGAAAAATGACGATATGAACGACGGTCGCCAGACCGCCGGTGAGAGCATATTTGATGAACTGAAGAACCGCGGGGTTGTCTAAAAAAGGCATTGGTCAGAAATCTCGTTAAATTAAACAGATAGTATATTCAGAAAGAGAAAATCTGCGGAGCAGGCCGCCCCCCCCCGGAGATGCGGCCCCGGCCCTTTCTTCCGGCAGAAAAGACTACTCGACATCCACACTGTCAGCTTTTCCCCCGATTCCTTCAATATACTGGAAGAAACTGCCGTAGAAGATATTGAGGAGTTCAATTCTTTTCTGTTGATCCTCTCCGGCTTTCTTCAAAGCCACGGCGAGGGGCATCCGCCAGGGGACATCAACGTGACCGATACCGGGGGCGAGGTCAAGCCACTCCTCGGTTTCTTCGGCAACCTGTCTGTACAAATCGCGCTGCTTCTCTTCGTCGAGATCTTCGAGTTCTTCATCGGTCATCAGCTCTTTTTCTTCTTTGAGATACTCTTCGAATTTACAATTTTTCTCGAGCTGTACCTCCATTGTTTCAATCTCCAGCTGATAAAGCGCCGCGTGCATGCCGAGCATCAGGGCGGCATCCTGCGGTGTCATTCCCTTGACCAGCTTGCAGAGAAGCTGCTGAGCCTCGTTTGGCTGGCCTTCGAGGGCGTAGAGATGGTCGGCGAGCCAGGAAAAATAAAAATCGGCATCTTCCTCGCTGTTACAGACGGTGAGCTGTTTATTGTTTGTCTCTGGCACCTCGCAGAAACGGAAATCGCGTCCCCAGCGGGTTCCGGCGTATACCATGCCAATGGGGATGAGCTGCTTGTCACTGCGTCCTGGAAAGGATTCGTGGAGAATGGAGAGAACAAATGCTGTTTCATTCGGTTCTTCGTCATCATGCTGATTGCTGGTAGTCATTTTAGTGTCCTGTGTGTTTTGCGGAGAGAGGAAGTGTCGGCCTCTGCGTTGACTTTTGTCTGTCGATTCGTGATAATGCTGTCATCGCGGGTATTTTACCCGGGAAAGTGTATCAACGCAGCTTAACTTTACTTGAACCCCGATCCCGGCCGCAATGAAATTCCTCCCTTCTCAGCTCCTCTACTTTTTTCAGAACAAAAAAACGCAGAAGAATGTTGCGGCGCTGGTTCGCTTCCTGCTCTTTGTTCTCTTGATTATTCTGCTCTATTCGATGCTTTTCCATTACATTATGGTGCTCGAAGGGCGTAATTTCAGCTGGGTGACCGGCCTCTACTGGACGCTGACGGTGATGTCTACCCTCGGTTTTGGCGATATAACCTTTTTCTCCGATACCGGACATGTTTTTACCATCGTGGTGCTGCTCTCCGGAATTATGCTGCTGCTGGTGATTCTGCCTTTCACTTTCATCCAGTTTTTTTATGCGCCCTGGCTGGAGGCTCAGGAGAGAAGCCGTGTGCCGCGAGAGCTGCCGAAGGATACCCGGGGCCATGTCCTCCTTACCGACTTCGGGCCGATTACCGAGATGTTGATTGACAAGCTCAATCAACGGCAGGTGGAGTATGCAATTCTTGAACGTGACTGGCAGCGGGCGGCGGAATTGAATGATCTCGGCTATAAAGTGGTGCTCGGGGACCTCGATGATCCCGATACCTGGGACCGGCTGCAGGTGCAGCAGGCGGCACTGGTGGTGGCCACCGGTGATGACCTCACCAATACTTCTGCGGCGTTTACCGTGCGTGAGGTAACTCAGGAGGTGCCCATGGTGCTCAGTGCCACGGAGGAGAATTCGCTCGATATTCTCAACTTTCCTGTGAAGGTGCATGTTTTTCTCTTCCACCGTATCCTCGGACGTCGCCTTGCTGAGCGCACAGTTGGTCTTGGCCGACCGATTAATATCGTCAGTGAAATGGACGAACTGGTGCTGGGAGAGATCTCTGCCAGCCAGACCACCCTTGCCGGACAGAGTCTCGGGGACATTCTCGCCGAGGAGCGCCGGGTCCACCGTCCGGAGGATCGGGTGCAGGTTATTGGTTTGTGGGAGCGGGGGAAATTCCTGACGCCACAGATGGATGTAGTGGTCAGCGAGCGCAGTATCCTGTTGCTGGCCGGCAGCCTGGCTCA
>JBFHIO010000207.1:0-4237 GCA_041596435.1 Desulforhopalus sp.
CGGAGTGCGGGGCCTGGAAAACTGCATTAAAAAAATACTGCGCAAGTCGGTTGCCAAAGTGCTGGATGCTCCGGATGAGGAGATCCGTATCCACAAAAGTGAGCTGCGGGACCTGCTCGGCAAACGATGGTTCTCGAAAACATCTCCTTTCAGTACTCCACGGGTGGGTGTGGTTACGGGCCTTGCCTACACCAGTTTCGGTGGTACGACTCTGCCCATTGAGGCCGTGCCTATTTTCACCGGTTCAGCAGGCTTCAAGCAGACCGGGCAGCTCGGCAAGGTGATGGTGGAGTCTTCAGAGATCGCCTACAGTTATATTCGTTCAATCGTGAAGAAGAAAACAGAGATGGAGTTCTTTCGCAAAAACCTCATTCATCTCCATGTTCCTGCCGGAGCCACGCCGAAAGACGGCCCTTCCGCGGGGATTACCATGGCCTGTGCTCTCTATTCACTGGTGACAAAAAAAACGATTCGCGAAGGGGTTGCCATGACAGGGGAGCTGAGTTTGACAGGTATCGTGATGCCCATTGGCGGGGTGAAGGAGAAAATGATTGCCTCACGACGGGCGAAGGTTAAAGAAGTGCTGTTGCCGGAGGAGAACCGGGAAGATTTTGAGATGTTACCCGAGCATATCCGCAAGGGATTGAAGGCGCATTTCGTTGGCACCTTTGATGAAGTGAAGGAAATCTGTTTCCCTTGAAAAAACTGTGATATTGAATCGGCTGTTATAGAATATGAAAAAGGGGGGCACCATTGGTGCTCCCCTTTTTTTGTTGTATTGGCAGTTTGTATAATGAGGCTCTGTCAGTTCATATCTCCGGAGAATTTCTTCTGAGGTCTCATATTGACCCAGCCATTCAACCATGCAAGGACTATGAAAACCAGCATGATGACTCCCGCAGCAATGATGGAAGTCCATGGGCCATAGCCGATGATGAAAAATGGTGCCATGGCGGTGATCAGACCACCACCGAGAAAAGGTTCATATACCATCTGTTTGAGGCCGAAAGCGGTGGCGGTGTCTGTCTTGTAGAGCGGATCAACGAGGCGCAGCAGGAGCAGTCCGATCGCGGTAACACCGGATTGCATGCCGAATTCTGTGACCCCCTTCTCAAACCAGAAACTGGGAAACATCCTCGGGGCAATAAAGATGACGGCCAGCATCAGCCAGACAATTCCTGTCAGCATCAATACAACAAAAGGCACGAGATTTGCGAGGAAGAGGTCCAGTTTGATTGAGGCAATGGCGGAAATAACGAGAATATCGAGCGCAAAACCCATGATTCGATCGAAGGTATCGCGGTCGAAAAAATGACTGAGGGGTACTCTCCCTTTCTCTCCGAGCTCATTACAGAAGGTTAATTTGACGTTCAGTGCGAATGATTGAACAATGAGACCTCCAATCATGGCCAGCGGGAAAAGTGGGAAGCCGTTCAGCTGCGGGTGAAGTGGACGGATAAGGGTCAGCAACCCCCAGCCGATGAGGACGGCGAGGGCGATAATAGCGAAGTGAAAAGTGAGTGGTTCGATGGCTTCACTCGCGACGGTGGCAGTCGCGATGGAAAACCGCTTTTTCTCAGGAATCAGACCGATGCGCTTGTAGGTCGGGATTCCTTTCTCTTCATTAAGACATGCGCAGTAGCCGCGACGGATGGCAATGTTGATGAGGACAATCCCCATGACGACGGCGGTGATAATTCCCACTGTGGCTGACATCTGCGCGAGGTCGGAGCCGCCTTTAAAGCCCAGGCTGTCGAATACTCCTTTCATTCCTGCCGCAGTCCCGTGGCCTCCAGAGAAGCCAATTTCAAGGATACAGGCGAAGATCGAGGGAACACCGAAGACCGGAGTAAGGAAGAGAACAGTGACGAGCAGGGCGAAAAAATATTGGCCCATCCCCATGACCACCCCGAAGCAGAGCTGTGGACCGCCGACATTCCAGATCTTTTTAGGGCCAGGCAGAGCGACGCCGAGAAAGAGTGCCGCAAAGACTATGTTAATCAATTGTCCCGGGAGCTCACGCCAGTTGTCGACCATCCAGTGCGGAAAAACATCCAGACCAAAGGGGCCGAGTCCGAGGGCAACGAAACCGGCAATGATGGATGACGGCAGAAAGAGGGTTTGCAGCAGTTTGATCTTTACGCGAAGTATCTTCCCGAGGAGCAGGAATATGGCGAGGACGCAGACCGCAAAAAAGTATCCTTTCAAACCTGGCATAAGAACTCCTTTGAATTGAGGGAGGGCTGTGTGGTAAATAATCTCACAAGAGAACGGCGCAAAATAGTGGAGTGAAGCTCTTTTGTCAAATAAACCGAGGCATGTGATTGTTTTTGAAACATGAGGGTTCCCTCAGATTCTATTGAAGAGACGACTGTATTTTTAAAGGGATGTGAGAAGGAGCCGAAAAGACAGGCCGAGGGGCTAACCTCCTGTTTTGAATCTGTTTGTTATACAATTGTGGTGGAGGACCTCTGGTGTCTGTGCTGTTGTAAGAGGGGAAAAATGCAGGTAACCATTAAAATGTGGCAGGGCTGTGAAACTGGAGCCACTCCCCGTTCTGCGGATGGTGGAAGGCGAGGTCTGTGGCGTGCAGCAGCATCGGGGTCCCATCTTCACCGTTGCCGTAGAAAAAATCGCCGACGATCGGGCAGTTGAGACCAAGATGGTGAGCACAGTGCAGCCGCAGCTGATGGGTACGGCCGGTGAGCGGCTGGAGGCGGAGTCGGGTGGTCCTGGCCTGCACGGTGAGTCGCTGCCAGCGGGTGATGCCGGGTTTGCCCCGTTCGGGGTCGTAAATCTGCAGGGGGCGGTTTTCCACATCAAGGCGAAAGGCGAGGCGGATCTCGCCCGTTTCCTGCGGCACAAAACCTTCTACCACTGCTTCATAAAACTTTTCCACTTCCCGTCGTTCAAACTGGCTGGAGAGGTTGCGGTGGGCCGCCTTTGTGCGGGCAAAGACCAGCAGCCCGGAGGTTGCCATATCCAGCCGGTGCACCGCCGGTTGCTCCGGCATGTCAAGGTAGATCCGGCGCAGCCGGGTGGAGAGGCAGTCCTGTTTCTCCGGGCCTCGACCTGGTACGCTGAGAAGCCCGCCTGGTTTGTTTGCCACAACAATGTGTTCATCTGCAAAAATAATTTTCATCTTAGAGTCCACAGAGCATGAAGCCCAGCAACGGCACGCACCTTGTGTCGCAGGGCGGATAAAATTCCCCATGGTGACAGCTGCCCGAGCGGGTCTGCCGACCGATAAAGAACTCGCATAATCCGATGGGGTGGAGGTCGTTGCAGGCCGCATGATGAAGGAGTTTCGGCGTGCAGCATTCTCCGGTGCCGGTGGGAATGCCCCGTCCGGCGAAGATCTCCTCCAGTCCGGCATTCTCTCCGCGAAAGTTGCGCAGGTGGTAGAGATCGCGCACCTTAAGATTGAATTGACGGGAGAGTTTGCGGCGGTGCTGCTTCAGTTCTCTCTGGTGGGGGTCCTCTTCTTCCAGACCTTTCAGCTCCTTGCTAATTGCTTTAATGGCAGGTTCCAGAGCGGCGTTGATTTTTGTAAATACTACTGGATCAACCACTGGCGGTACCCATCCCGGAACCAGCCAGTGACCGTTGTACTGACCGGAAAAGGCGCGAAGAAAACCCTGCTCTCCCTTATCGTTTACATATTCAAGCAGGCCGAACATCTTGCCTCGCGCCTCGCCGAGGAGAAACTCTGCAGAGCAGGCGCGATTCCGCTGGGGAGGGGGCGTGAAAAGGTCTATGCTTTCTGCTTGAAGAATGCTCTCAAGCAGGCGTTTTGCCTCTTTCGGTGTATTGCCGGGCGAGAGACTGTGGTGCCTGTTGCATCTCTTGCACCAGCCTCCCGCTGCGGGTAATTTGTCTGCCTGCATTGGATCTTATAGGTTCTTTTCTGTTCTGCCGTCAGCGACTTGCTGCGGGAAAGCCCTTCAGTGCAGTGATTCTTGATTTATGCGTTCCCGGTGATATGAATGGAACGGAGGTTACGGCTGAAATTCTCCTCTCTTCACTCCTCCTCAATCACAATCATCTTCTGCCATTTCCCGGTGAGATAGCGTCGCAGGGAGAGAGTGAAGATCGTTGCGAGGAAAGCCAGCACGGCAAACCACGCGGTGGTGATACTGATATCAAAGAACACAATACCCACCCACACAGGCAGTACCATGGTGAATATTCCGGTGAGTCCTGCAGCCCACATCATGTAGGCGGTGTCACCCGCTCC
>JBFHIO010000208.1:0-4236 GCA_041596435.1 Desulforhopalus sp.
AAAACATCCTCTCTTCCGAGATGCCCCGTCTGGCAGACATTCCTTTCGACAGCAAACGCAAGATGATGACCACCTTCAACGCCGCCCCGGACGGCTCTGTCATGCAGTTCACCAAGGGCGCTCCTGATATGGTCCTGCAGTGCTGTTCACACATGCTGAAGGATGGACAGGTGGTCCCTCTGGGCGATGAGGAACGGAAGGAACTGCAGGAGATCAACACCCGGCTGACATCAAAGGCTCTGCGCGTGCTGGCGGCTGCCAGAAAAGAACTGCAGGCTGTGCCCGAAGATCTTACAGCCTCTGACCGGGAACGGGATCTGGTGTTCGTCGGGCTGGCAGGCATGATTGATCCCATCAGGCCCGAGGCTGTCATCGCGATAGAAAAATGTAAAAAGGCGGGTATCCGTCCCGTCATGATAACCGGGGATCATGAGAACACTGCGACTGCCATAGCCAGGGACCTCGGCATAATCGAACACCCCGAACAGGTTCTCCCTGCGAGGGAACTGGAGAAACTCTCTGACGAACAGCTGGCCGACTCCATCGAGAAATATGCGGTGTACACCCGCGTACAGCCACAGCATAAGGTTCGCATCGTCCAGGCATGGAAAAGCAGGGGCGCCATCACAGCCATGACCGGCGACGGAGTCAACGATGCACCGGCCCTCAAGAACGCGGATATCGGCGTGGCCATGGGAATCACGGGTACGGATGTGACGAGAAACATTGCTGATATCGTACTGGCGGACGACAACTTCGCAACGATAGTCGCCGCAGTGGAGGAGGGGCGTCGCATCTATGATAACATCAGGCGCACCATCCAGTATCTGCTGAGTTCAAATCTGTCCGAGGTTCTGCTGATATTTGTGGCCACGCTGGCGGGGTTTGTTATTTTGAATCCGGTGCAGCTGCTGTGGATCAATCTTGTCACGGACATGTTGCCAGCGCTGGCACTGGGAATGGAGTTTGCGGCTCCGGACATCATGCGCAGACCGCCCCGAAAATCGGCCGACGGTATCTTCGCCGAAGGCCTGGGTTTTGCCTGCATCTACCAGGGCATCATTATTACCATCCTCAGCGCCATATCCTGGGCCGCAGGGGGCACCACCATGACGTTCGTAACACTTTCAATGTGTCAGGCATTTCAGGCGTTCAACATGCGTTCACTCAACGGGTCCATTTTTAAACTTCATACCCATAACTGGTATCTGTACCTCGCATTCATCGCCGCACTGGTACTCACCATCATACCGGTGTACGTGCCTTTTCTCGCAGTGGCGTTTGGCCTCACAGCACTTTCCATCGGTGAATACTGCAGTGCCGTTGCCCTCGGATTTGCGATTATCCCCATACTTGAAGTGGTAAAATACTTTCACTTTAAACGACATAATACTCGTTGATTATATCGACACCCTGCAAATGGGGTATTTTTGCATGCCTGGAGACAACCGCCCCTTCATGCTTATATTTTTAAATTCTTTTTACACGCCGTCCGGTAACTGACGCACCCTCTTCTGCGACCCTGCCGGAAGCATTACCTTCACCGGATACGTATTTATGGACACCCCCTGGGACTCCCTCTCTCTCATTGCTGAAGGCCTGACCACAGATCTCCCCGAACACGACTGCTGCAATCATATCCTGAGCATGCTGCACGACGTAATCCCCTGGGACTCCGCCATTCTCCTGCGTGTTGAAGGCGAACAGCTTACCCCGATGGCGGTGGAGGGGATGACCGCCGACGCCCTCGGCCGTATCTTCCAGCTCAACGAAAATCCCCGGCTCGCGGCAATCTGCAGCTCAACCCGGCCAGTACGGTTTGCCCCCGACAGTGAACTCCCTGATCCCTTCAATGGCCTGCTCGCCGTAGACCCCAACGGTGTCGGACGAATTCACGCCTGCAACGGTGTACCCATCCGCCACGCCGGGGAACTGGTTGCCGTCCTTTGCCTTGACGCCCTTGATCCAAAGGCCTTCGACCATATCAGCATTGAATATCTCGCCATGCTTGGCAACCTCATCGGTGCCCAGATCCATATGTCCGACCTCCTTGTGGCACTCCAGCGTCAGGCAGATCGACGCGGCGAAATTGCCAGTGATCTGCTGCGCAGCTCCCTCACCGACAGTCAGAAGATCATTGGAAACAGTCGGGTCATGGAGAAACTGCGCAAGGAGATTGAGCTGGTGGCAACCTCAGATTTCACAGTCCTCATCCAGGGGGAAACCGGCACCGGCAAAGAACTGGTCGCCCGCGCCCTGCACCGCCAGTCACGCCGGAGCACCGAGCCGATGCTCTATCTTAACTGTGCGGCCCTGCCGGAGTCTCTTGCGGAAAGCGAACTTTTCGGCCACCGCAAGGGTGCCTTCACCAGCGCCGAACGCAACCGCACCGGCAAGTTTGAACTGGCCGACGGGGGCACCCTCTTCCTCGACGAGGTGGGGGAACTCCCCCTTTCCATCCAGGCCAAGCTGCTGCGTGCCATCCAGGAGGGAGAAATCCAGCCGGTGGGTTCAGAGAAGGTTATCCACACCGATGTGCGCCTCATCGCCGCCACCAACCGTGATCTTGCAAAAGAGGTTGAGGAGGGACGTTTCCGCCGCGACCTCTTCCATCGTCTCAACGTCTATCCCATCACCGTGCCTCCACTCCGTGATCACCTCGAAGACACACCCCTGCTCGCCGGTCTCTTCATTGAGAGGACACAGAAACAGCTCGGCATTCCCGCCCTGCGCATCAGCGAGGGGGCTCTGGCACTGCTGCAGCAATACGACTGGCCAGGCAACGTCCGTGAACTGGAGAACATCATTTCCCGCGCGGCATTAAAGGCATCACTCACTCACCGCGGTGACGGGCTGATCTATGTGAAACCGGGTCATCTTGCCAGTGATATCTCCTCGGAAAATCTCCCGGAGGAGGCTGTCAAAAGTGAATCGGCAGAATCTGCGGAAACAGGGCAACCAGTTAAACGGCAGCTTTCTCTGCGGGAAGAGACGAAAAAATTTCAGATCAAACTTATTGAGGAGGCTGTACGCAACAACGACGGTAATTGGGCCGCCGCCGCCCGCGACCTCAGCATGAACCGCAGCAACCTGCATAACCTCGCCGGACGGCTTGGCCTCACAAAAACATCCATATAAGGTGAAAAACATGACAAAATCACTTACAGACCGGATAAAAGGAGCCCTGCTCGGTGCATTCGTCGGTGACGCCCTCGCCCTCGGGCCTCACTGGTACTACAATCTCGATGAGCAGCGCCGCGATTACGGCGACTGGATAGATGACTACACTGCCCCCAGACCAGACCGCTACCACGGTGGGATGAAGGCTGGCCAGCTCTCCCAGGCGGGAATCATCCTCAAGATGCTGCTCACCTCTCTTGCCGAAAAAGGCAAATACGCAGAGGAAGATTTCTGCCGACGCCTTGACGAAGAGCTCTTCCCTCTGCTCAACGGAACCCCCATGAACGGCCCCGGAGGCTACACCAGTCAGTCAATCCGCGAGGCATGGCAAAAACGAGTACAGGAGAAACACCCGTGGTCTGAAACCGGAGGGCACGCAGACGACACTGAGGCGATAGAACGCAACCTCTCCCTCGCCGTGCGCTATGCCTTTCAACCGGGCCTGCTGGCGCAGTCCATCACCAGCAATACACTCCTCACACAAAACGATGAGATGGTGGTCACCCTGACGGTCTCCTATGGTGCCACACTCGGCCTGCTTATACAGGGAGAGCCCTTCGACGCAGAGCTGACTGGCAAACTGATGGCCCAGGTAGATTCGGGTGCCCTGCCTTTTCACAAAGGGACGAGAGAAGAAAGATCTGCGGTGCCGGGAAGGTTGCAGGCAGGGTTCTTTTCCTCACCGGACGCACTCATTCTCCCCGGCAGTATGGCCCGGGCAGCCTCCGACACCGGCATAAACATTGAACCGGCATGGAAGGCATCGATCGCCTACGGCATGCCCTGCGCAATTTACTTTCTCCTGCCATCGGCATATTATCTTGCGGGCCGTTTCAGCAATGATTTCGAAGCTGCGGTTCTCAATGCAGTCAATGGCGGAGGACAGAATCAGGCGAGAGCAAACCTTGTTGGAGCTCTTGTCGGGGCACAGACAGGCCTCTCTGGTATTCCCCGACGTTTTGTCGAAGGCCTTGAAGAGTCAGAAGAGTTGCTGAAACTGGCAGAGAAAGTGGCAAAACAGGTTGCCGCTGAACAGTAATTTCTCTGCCAGGCAAA
>JBFHIO010000209.1:0-4171 GCA_041596435.1 Desulforhopalus sp.
AGAGAATATCTGAATTTCCAGTTCTTCGTGGACTGCCGCTTACCGCAAGAACTCTGTTCTCGGGTTGTCTCATTGTCATATCCTTTTCCTCTGGGGTTGCTCTTTGCCGGTCTCTTTTACTCTTCGGGCAGCCAGGGCGTGATATCTGTCACATATTTACCTTTTGCCTTGATGCCTTTTTCTCTGAGGGTCGTCAGAGCTTTCTCCTCATCATTTTTATTTACCCGCAGTACGAGCTGGGTAATCCCTTTATGTTCAGGTTCTGGGCAGGTGATGACACTCATGATATTGATGCCCGCGTCGCGGAAAATACAACATATTCTGGCCAGCTGGCCGATGCCGTCGCGCACAAAAATCTCAACGCGGGTACTGTCTTCGCCAAGGCCGATGGTCCGCAACAAAAATTTGAGAACATCCGTGCGCGTAATAATCCCCACCAGCGTTTCACCCTCCACTACCGGCAGGGAGCTGATATGCTGCTCTACCATGATATAGGCTGCCCGTTCGATGGTGGTCTCTGGCGGGACCGTAATTACCGGACTGCTCATCAGTTCGGACACCTCGAGCTTTTCCAGAAGATAAGTCAATTCATGAACGGAAAGGGTGGTGGCGGGGGAGGCTGAGTAGCTTTTAATGTCACGATCAGAGATTACTCCCACGAGTTTGTTGCTGCTGTTTACCACTGGCAGATGATCGATTTTCTTCTTTCTAACAAGGCGATCCGCTTCAGCGATACTTGTTTCCGGATGAACGGTGATAAGATCTCTGTTCATGATTCGGCCGATATACATGGTTGCTTCTCCTTTTTTTAATTATCTCTCATTTATCTTTAAAACCCGGTGTATTTACCAATTCATTTTAAACTATACTGTTCTTTTTCCGGTTGCGCAAAACCTTCAACCATTCATTCCACTGACCTTTTTCACTTGATGCGTCTCTCGCTTCGGGGTAGTTTACCCGATGTCTTTTTTTTATATTTATTGAATATTTACTCTTCTGGAGAAGGTATGAACAAAAATCAATTTTGGATGTCGGGAAACGAGGCTCTTGCCCTCGGTGCATCTGAAGCGGCTGTTTCCGTCGCTTCGGGGTATCCCGGAACGCCGTCCACCGAAATTCTTGAAAATCTCGTTAAATATGATGAGGTTTACTGCGAGTGGGCACCTAACGAAAAAGTAGGGCTGGAAGTCGCTATTGGGGCTTCTTTTGCCGGGAGCCGTGCACTGGCGACCATGAAACATGTCGGCCTGAATGTCGCCGCTGACCCGCTCTTTACTGCAGCCTATACCGGCGTGCGCGGCGGGCTGGTGGTGATCACTGCCGATGACCCCGAGATGCACAGCTCGCAGAACGAGCAGGACAACCGTAACTACGCCTTTGCCGCCAAGCTGCCCATGCTTGAGCCGTCCGATCCTGCCGAAGCAAAAGAGTTCATCAAGCTGGGTTACAGCCTCAGTGAAGAACTTGACACCCCGGTACTGGTACGCATGACCACCCGGGTCAGCCATGTGAAAGGGATTGTGGAGAAGGGCGAAGTTTCCCCCCGTGCAGTTGCCTCGGTGGTGAAAAACGCTCCCAAGCAGGTCATGCTGCCGGCACTGGCACGCAAACGTCGTGTCTATGTTGAAGAGCGTATGGCGAAAAACCGTGAAATAGCGGAGACGATCGAAATCAACCGCATTGAGAAAGGCGACACGAAACGGGGCTTCATCTGTTCCGGGGTAAGCTATCTCTATGTGAAAGAAGTTTTCCCGGAGGCAAGCGTTCTTAAGCTCGGGATGTGCTGGCCGCTGCCGGAGAAAAAGATCAAGGCCTTTGCCGACAGTGTTGACGAGCTTTTCATCGTTGAAGAACTGGATCCTTTTCTGGAAACTCATATTAAAGCGATGGGCGTTGTCTGCAAAGGTAAGGAACTGGTCCCGGATCAGGGTGAACTCAACTCCGCCATTGTCCGCCGTTCAATTGCGCCGGAAACTGCAGAAGAGTGCTTTGACGCCAGCGTACTGCCGCCCCGACCGCCGAACATGTGCGCCGGCTGTCCGCACCGTGGTATTTTCTTCAATCTCTCTCGGATGAATGTTTTTGTTTCCGGTGATATCGGCTGCTATACTCTTGGTTTTCTGCCGCCGCTCAGCGCCATGGATTCCTGTGTCTGCATGGGTGCTTCGGTTACCATTGCCCATGGTATGGTCAAGGCCCTGGAAAACGCGGGAGCAAAGGGAGAATCGGTTCACAACAAAGTGGTCAGTGTTATCGGCGACTCCACCTTTATGCACTCCGGTATCACCGGCCTGCTCAACAGCGTTTATAATGGCTCTTCGGCAACGCTGATCATCCTCGACAACCGCATTACCGCCATGACCGGGCAGCAGCAGAATCCGGCATCCGGCAAGTCGATAAAAGGAGATCCGGCAACCAGTCTTGATATTGAGGGTCTCTGTCGGGCGCTTGGTGTCAAACATATCTGGACGGTTAATCCCCATGAGGTTCCAGAAACCCGCAAGGTACTCAAGGAGGCCCTCGACTGTGAAGAGATGTCAGTGGTTGTTTCCCGTGCACCCTGTGTGCTGCTGCCGGAGATGAAAGAGCGCAAGGCTGTAAGTTACTATACCCGTCAGGAAAATTGTGTCGGCTGTGGTTCCTGCATCCGCCTTGGCTGCCCGGCGATCAGCTGGACGAAGTTTGGCGAGGGAGAAGCTGAGGCAAAAGGGTACAAGAAAACCCAGAAGGGTGTTTCGAAGATTGACGAGAATATCTGCAACAGCTGCGGGCAGTGCGCCTCTCTGTGCAAATTCAACGCTATCACCCGTAAAGAGGCATAAGGAGGAGTATCATGGAAAAATCAGGAAATATCCTCTTTTCAGGGGTTGGTGGTCAGGGCATTCTGCTGGCGAGCGAAATTGTGGCATACGCTCTGCTCGATGCGGGTTTTGACGCGAAAAAGAGTGAAGTACACGGCATGGCTCAGCGTGGAGGTTCCGTAACTGCGGAGCTTCGTTATGGCAAAAAAGTCTATTCTCCGCTGATTGAACCTGGAAAGGTTGATCTGCAGATGGCCTTTGAAATGATGGAAGCTGTTCGCTACCTGCCCATGCTGCACAAGGGCAGCCGGGTGATTGTCAATACCCAGAAGCTGCTGCCTCCCTCCGTTGCCAACGGTTCCGTTGAGTATCCCGAGAACATTCTCGACAAGCTCACCGAAAAAGGGATCACGGTGATTCCTGTAGATGCTTTTGCTCTGGCGAGTGAGGCCGGGGAGATCAAGACCGTCAACGTGGTCATGGTCGGCGTGTTGAGTAATTTCCTGCCGATGGCACCCACGGTCTATGAAGATGTGATCAAAGCCCATGTGAAAGAGCGTTTCCGGGATGTGAATCTCAAAGCTTTTGCCCTTGGTCGTAAAGTAAATTGACATCCATGCACAAGCCTTGAACATGCAGGAATTACCTGCGTGTTCAAGGTGTCGTTAATGCCATACTAATAGATAGTTACAGATAAAGTTTTAGAAAAAGGATTAAGAATACATGGATGTCCAATATTGGAATGATGAGATAGAGACCATGCCCCGTGCGGGACTGGAGTCTATCCAGTTGATCCGTCTGCAGAAGCTGGTCAACCGGATGTATGAAAGGGTGTTGCCGTACCGCGAAAAAATGGATGCCATCGGACTGAAGCCGAAGCATATCAAAAGCATTGATGACCTGCGGCTGCTTCCTTTTACCGTAAAGAATGACCTGCGGGATAACTATCCCTTCGGGCTCTTTGCCATGCCGATGTCTGAGGTTGTCCGGATTCACGCCTCCTCCGGCACTACCGGTAAACCGACGGTAGTCGGCTATACCAGAAAAGATATTGACCTGTGGGCCAATATCGTTGCCCGGGCTCTTGTCACCGCTGGAGCAACAAAACATGATATTATCCATAACGCTTACGGTTATGGTCTCTTTACCGGCGGACTTGGTGCCCATTACGGAATTGAGAAACTTGGTGCTGCAGTAGTGCCTGCTTCAGGAGGAAACTCCCGCCGGCAGGTTACTCTCTTGCGGGATTTTGCTTCCACCGTGCTGCTTTCCACCCCGTCCTACGCACTTAACCTTGCGGATGCGATGGAAACCGTGGGTATTGATCCGACGACACTGTCTCTGCGTATCGGCGTTTTCGGTGCTGAGCC
>JBFHIO010000210.1:0-4164 GCA_041596435.1 Desulforhopalus sp.
TAATTCTTCCCTCTGGCCGTTTGTCGGTTGAAATGATGAAAGTGGCTCAGGAGGTCGCTGTAAAATATGGACTCGGAATTTATTTTTCACTGTCACAAAACCTTCGTCTCACTGGCGTGAAGGATGAAGACATGGAGGCTGTAAAGGCTCCATTTACAGCTCTTGGAGCAAACTTTAAGACACCAGGGGTTCTCCATAAACCCCGCATTTGCACTGGAGAAAAATACTGCTGTCTCGGGAAATATGATACTGAGGCGCTGAGTGACCGTATTCTCGCACTTTACGCTGAAGTCCCCACTAAACCCAAGCTTAAAATTGCCCTCTCCGGTTGTCAAAACATGTGCGCCAATTCACTGACAACTGATATTGGCGTGGTTGGCACGAACAAAGGGTTCAATGTCTACGCCGGAGGACGTGGTGGCAGCAGACCCGCCATCGGCAGAAGAGTTGGGAAGGATGTCGATGAGCAAACCGTGCTGGAGATGGTTGGGAAGATCATCGAATATCACAACAATGTTGATGCGAAGAAACTGCGCCTCTGTAAGTGGATTGATAATCCTGCTTTTCCTTATGCAGAGGTCTGAATCTTTTTACCCTGAAAAATAAAGTTCCCCAAAAAACTCCGGACAATGAAAGTCCGGAGTTTTTGTTTGTATGGGACTCCATGAAAGGTAGTGGGGCTGTTTCTGGTGGTCGCCGCATTTGTAGAAGTTGGCGCGGGCCCTTACTCCGCTCAGGGAGGTAATCCCGCTGAGGGAGAAGACTGCGGCGGGGATTTTCAATTCTGCAGACCAGCGCGTTGTCCCTGACAGCTCCAGCGGCTGGTGGCCGAGGGACGGTGTGGTGATGATCTCCCGCAAAAGCCTTTCCGGCAGCAGTTTCCTTTGCTCACGGTCTGGTCCCCATGCCGCGTGCAGCACACCGATACAGTTGCACTCAATATTGAAGTAGTTGCAGTTGTCAAAAGAGATAAAAAATTCAACGCAACTGTCCTGCCATACGGGGCCATTTGCGTGGGTGGTTACCGCCCGGCAATTCTCTTCTTTTGTATCAAAACGCAGTTTGATGGCATCACCGCTGTGGCTGATACTGAAATTGACTGCGGCACACTGCGGACAATCCCAGTTATTGCAGTTTACCGCTGCCGTTACCGTGTTGCCACTGGCGATTTCAACGCTTTTCATTCAAGGTGCCTTTTGTTTTTTCTCAGTATACGATAAGAACTGATATAAATTAATTAAACTTTTCCCGCCTGTGGTCCTCCCTGGTCGGAACTGTAACAAGGAAGATGGGCGTGCGGGCTGTTACGGCCGTTGTAAAGGTATCTGCCATTTTTTCATATATTTCCAAATTGATGTGTGGCTGACGCCCAGCCTGCGAGCAGCTTCCGCCTTACTCCAGCCGCAATCCTCCAACAGTATAATCAGTCGTTCTTTTGAGAGTTTTTCTTGTGAACCAGCCTTCGCTGCGGGCACCGGTGGATAAGCTCTGGTGTCCCTTGCTGGTCGGCGCAGGTGTTCGGGCAGGTCCTCTCTTTCGATCCTGTCACCGCTGCAGAGTACGAACGCATGCTCCACCGCATTCTCCAGTTCTCTA
The DNA here is from genome assembly GCA_041596435.1 of Desulforhopalus sp. Classification (GTDB taxonomy): domain Bacteria; phylum Desulfobacterota; class Desulfobulbia; order Desulfobulbales; family Desulfocapsaceae; genus Desulforhopalus. Next base: position 1,597 of record JBFHIO010000210.1, read on the forward strand.
ACATTTCCGGGCCAGCGGTGGTCCATGAAAATTCGCATCACCTCTCGTGAAGTATCCACTATGTGTTTACCTGTGTGTGCATTAAAAAGCAGAATAAAGTGACTCGTCAGCAGCGGGATGTCTTCCCTGCGTTCGCGCAGTGGTGGAACTCGAATGGGAAAAACGTTAAGTCGGTAGTAGAGATCTTCCCTGAAGGTCCCCTCCGTCACCATGGATTGCAGATCCTTGTGCGTCGCGGTGACGATACGGAGGTTAATCTTCCGGGTCTTTGATTCACCTATTCGCTGGATTTCACGTTCCTGGATTGCCCGCAGCAGTTTGATCTGGATAAACTGGCTGAGTTCACCTATTTCGTCGATAAAAAGTGTTCCCTCCGCAGCTTCCTCAAACCGACCAGTACGGGGGCGGATCGCACCGGTGTACGCTCCCTTGATGTGACCGAACAGCTCGCTCTCCAGCAGACTTTCCGGCAAGGCACTGCAGTTCACCGTCACGAGAGGGTTTTCTTTTCGTTCGCTGTTGTAGTGGATGGCACCAGCGATCAGCTCCTTGCCTGTACCGCTCTCCCCCTGAATCAGTACTGTCGCATCACTGGCTGCTGCGAGGCGGACGGCCGTAAAAACATCGGTCATGGCTTTGCTTTTGCCGATGATATTGTCGAGCCGGTGGATTTCCCCCAGTTTTAATGAAGCTTCTTCTGCTTTTTTACGCGCCTTGTTCAGTTCGGTAACGTTGGTAATTGTTTCTACTATGCCGATCACTTTCCCGTTGTCCTCCCTTACGACACTGGCATGTTTAATAACCGGCACATCATAACCGTCCTTGTGCTGCAAACGGCACTCTTTTGCTCCTGATGATCCTCTTTCAAGAATATTGCATTTGTTTATGTCGGCAGGGCAGGTCTTGCCGAAACAGCGACTGCAGTTGAGTAGGGCACATGTCTGTCCCACAGCCTCCTCCGCCGTGTACCCGCTTATTTTTTCCATGGAACCGTTCCATGAGGCGATACGGCCGTTGTTGTCCAGGGTGAAGACGCCATCTGCCATGGAGTCGATGATTTTGCTGACAAGCCTGTTGTCCCATAAATCCGATTTTGCAGATAACATTTTGGATCTCCGTGAAAGGGAACGTTACCGTTACCTGCGGTAACGTTACTTAGTGTTCCCTTAGCATGACAGTCTTTTCTCAGATGGTCAATGAAAAATATTTTTTCACGACAATTCAATTTGATAGGGAAATTATGGCAAACTGGAACGGGAATTGAGTATAGAGGTAAACCGTATGGCTGTTCACCGGTTATAGACCTGAGCAAAGGCTTGCAGGTGAAACGTGAACACCCTCGAATCATCACATTCTTTCAAGGAGAGAACATGTTTAGCGCATTACAATTCATACAGAAAAATCTGGTGTATGTCATCCCGCTGTCAATGATTTGTGGACTCATAGGCGGTGGTTATATCTTCAACGCGAGTCCTCTGAAACAGCTGATTATTCCCATCACATTTCTCATGGTTTATCCGATGATGGTAACCCTGAATGTCAAATCGATCTTCAAGGGACATGATATGAAGCTGCAACTGACCACCCAGTTCATCAACTTTGTGATCGTCCCAATAATTGTCTTTTCAATTGGTAAGGTTTTTCTGACAGGAGAAGCAGAGAAATATGGTCTTTGGGCTGTAGGTCTTTTTTTGATAGGTGTTTTGCCGGCATCGGGAATGACCATATCCTGGACGGGTTTTGCCAGGGGGAACAAGGAAGCCGCAACAAAGATGCTTGTTTTCGGACTGCTTACAGGCTCTGTAGCGGCACCGCTCTACACGAAATTTTTCATGGGCGCCACCGTTGATGTAGATATCTTTCACATGTTCAAGCAAATCTGCATCTTTGTTTTTGTTCCCCTTTTTGCAGGGTTGTTGACTCAAAATTACCTGGTCAAAAAACATGGGAAAAAGCTGTGGATGGAGCTGTATAAACCAAAATTTCCACCGTTCTCAGCCCTGGGTGTCACGTTGATTGCCTTTGTGGCCATGTCTTTGAAAGCTAAAAATATAATTGCAAACCCAGGGGATATTCTCACAATTGTCGTTCCCTTGATTCTCTTCTATTTCATTTCTTATGCAATGCTGACCCTGATCGGCAGGATGTTCTTTAAACGCGAAGATGCAGTAGCCATGGTCTTTGGTGTGGTTATGCGTGATCTTTCTATTGCCCTGGCCATTGCAATGACGGCATTCAAAGAACAGGGAATGACAATTGCGCTGCTTATTTCTCTTGCCTATGTCATACAGATTCAGTCTGCAGCATGGTATGTCAAACTGGTGCCGTTTCTCTTTAAGAAAAAAGCCGCAAAAAAGACTAAATTCGATGCCCCTGTTGTTAAAAGCAATAAAGTATACGAGGAGATATCATGAACCAGCCACTCTTCAAAAGAATTCTCTACGCAACAGACATGTCTGATAATGCGGCAGCTGCAGCTCATTATGCCATGCGTCTTGCCCATGACTACAAGGCTCACCTTACTATTGTCAATGTGGCAACAGATGTAATCGAAGAAATGTCTGCGAA
>JBFHIO010000211.1:0-4158 GCA_041596435.1 Desulforhopalus sp.
GAGGCAGCCCCAATCCTGGTGATCATTTTTGCCGTTACCACACTGATTATCTTCCTTACAGAGCTCACCTCCAATACGGCGACCTCTGCGATGATCATGCCGATTCTCTCCGCGGTAGCCATCGGTCTTGGACAAAATCCACTGCTGTTAATTGTTCCGGCAGCCGTCGCCTCCTCCTGCGCCTTTATGCTGCCAGTAGCGACCCCGCCAAACGCCATTGTTTTCGGCTCGGGGTATGTTACCATCCCGCAAATGGTACGCAGCGGCTTCGGCTTGAATTTCATCGGAATTTTCCTCACTGTTATCCTCACCTACATCATTGTGGTCCCGATCTTCGGAATTGATTTCGGAGTCATTCCCGACTGGGTAACCGCTCAGATGTAAAAAGAGGCTCCCTCAGGAGAAGCACAAAAAGCCCCGCCGGTTCTTCCGGCGGGGCTTTTCCCGTTCACTGCAAAGCGATATATGCATCTCTGTCAACGTACGTTTCAAGGAAGTCTGCAGCACATCAGAGAGAACCCTGATCTTCTCACCAGATATTACGATGCCACTGCTGAATGGCCTTTCGAAAATACCGACATGTCGGTTCCACCACCGTCTTCACAGTCAAAGCAACCAGCAGGAAGGAATCAGACCAGGACCGGATTTTGATCATAACAAGGCATCAACAGCTCAGCGTGTTAACAACCGGGAAAAGTGGCGACGACTTCCGGGCAGAGCTTCATAACCCGCAGCGCAAGCCGCAGAAAAGGATCATACACAAACGTGTATTGTAAAGTCTCTGGTAAATCTTGATCTTTCAGAATATTCCCGTAGAATGGGCCGCACCATCGGCAGGGATGAACCCGCCGGACTACAATTACACCGCAGAGCGAAAATGAAATACATTATCTACGTCCTCTTTTTCACCAGTCTTATTTCCATCGGCATGGCCGCCCTGACCGAAGCCAACTCCAGCACCAAAGACAATAACGGTTTCACCCTTGAGTCCCCCCCTTCCTTCTTTGAAGAAATGGTCGTGCAGTAAGTCCTGCAATTCTGTCCGACTCTCAACCAGACGAACAAAAAAAAGGGGCAACAGTACACACTGTTGCCCCTCTCTCGCCCTCTGGATGTTTTTCAGCTCTTTTTTTCTTCTACTTTTTCCCGACTTCATACTCATCAAGACGAATCCGCTGCTGGAAAAACGGCCGAAACTCGTCCTGCCGGTGACTGATATAGAAGATAGTAGACAGTTTTTCCTCTGCAGCCTTCTCAAGAAACTGTAACAGCAGTTCTCGATTATCGTCATCCAGCCCCTGGGTCGGCTCATCAAGCATCAGCAGCTTTGGTCCCTTCACCAGTGCTCTGGCGATGAGAGTCAGCCTCTGTTCGCCATAACTGAGCTGAGAAAAGGGGATATCCGCCACGTCCCCCAGCCCGGCCCAGGCAAGCCAGCGGCGGGCGGTATCATGCTCCGGACGGGTCGCCCGGGTATAGAGCCCAATGGAGTCATACAGGCCGGAGAGCACCACATGCAGAGCCGTTCCCACCCCCTGGTGGCTGCGGTGCAGTGCGGGGGAAACAATGCCCATCTGTTTCTTTATCTCCCAGATAGACTCGCCACTGCCCCGCCTTTTCCCGAAAATACGCAATTTATTACTATAGCATTTGGGATTGTCGCCGGTAAGGATATCGAGCAGAGTCGATTTTCCACAGCCGTTGTGACCGGTGACAAGGGTGTGGTCGCCGCTGCGCACCGTAAGATTCAATCCTGTAAAGAGGTTTTCCCCGCCATAACCGGCAAAGCCATCCACAAGGGAAATCAGCTCTTCACCTTCCTCTGCAGCCCCGGCAAACTCCGGTGCCGCCTCTCCGGTCACCTGCTCCCCGGCAACGAGGGCACCGCGGGCAACAGCCATCTCACCAGCAGCCACCATCTCGCCACCTTCAATCACCGCAAGATGACTGCACCACTCCGGCACATCCACCCTCGCGGTAACAAAGATAAAGACCCCGCGTCCTTCTTTAACGACCGCCTGCAGTGTCTCATCAAGGACCTTCCGGCTTCCGTCGTCCAATCCGTCGTACGGGTTCTGTAACACCAGCACCTCCGCCCCGCCAAGGATCTCCATGAGCAGAATCAGCTTGCGATTCTGCCCGGAACTGAGCTGCCGGTAACCGGTATCAAGACAACGCTCCAGATCCAGCGCCTGCAGAAGAGGCAGATGCTGTTCCCAGTCAGGGAGGAATTCTCGAACGAGGGTCCCGGGATCAAGCTTATTCATGAAATCGGTGTCATCATTACGCAACTCTTCTTCAAACATCTCCTGCTGACGACGGAAACTGAGAACACCCATCTCTGGTAATTCCAGACGCGAAACGGAATACTCTTCAAGGTCTCCACTGAAGAGATGCAGCAGTACCTCTGCACCAGAACGGTTACCCCCCTGGATGCACCAGCTCTCTCCACACTGGGCCGCAAAATGGTTAAAACGCAGGCCGGGATGAGAAAAATCTTCAATAATCATAGGAACAACACTCTCCTTCTAATATTTATGGATCCCTTGAATAATCTTGATTTTTGTTCATATTCAAGGCGCAGGAAAAAATTTACCGCAGGCATATAATTGATATTCCGAGGATAAATTTTTGACTGTAACGAAGAAGGTGGGCAAAAGACTGATTATTCAAGGTTCCCTTATTATGGTTTAAAGCTTCCGGGGGAAAAAAATATTCGACTGAATTTTACCCGGCAAAACCGTGGGGGTACCTGAAAGAAATTAGATGTCGCCTAAGGAGTAGTCATCACCAAAGACCTTCTTGCCGATGTCCAGCCTGAACTCCTCGGAGGGCAGTTCTGATTCTTCTCCAGGCCAAATGATTGATTTCCTGATACACCGGCTTGAATCAGCCCCTCCGTCATCCCGGCAGACACTGCACTCGTAATCCTTTTCCACCTGCTTGCCGGACACCATGATCATCTCTCCCATGGGGTTACCCTTTTGGGATACAGCACAGGCCCTGATACATCCACAATCCAGTTCGAACAGCACCGTGGCAATTGCCTCAGGACTCGTTTTCCCCATGTACACCATGATACCGTCAATGGCCTTTTTCCTGGCATCTTCAACTTCCCTCAGGTGAGCATTAACCTCTTCAACATACGCTTTCCCACTCCTGGTAGAGAGTGCCGCCTCTGCCTCCTGGATGATCCGTTTTTTCATCTCCTTCTGAATCTTTTCAGCATTCCATTTCGGGTGCTTTTTTTTGAGCGACTCGCTCTGTCTCTGCCATTTTTTTATCAAGTCTTTGGACTTGCTATCGATCTCTAAACCCTCTTTACCCTCTTTCATAACTCTCCGTTCCTAACCAAATTATTGCATTTACGCTGTCAGCTGGAGACCGTCTCTTTATCATCGATTCCAACATCTGATCGTCTGCGCCACTTTCTTCCCGCTCTGTACGTGCATATTCCAAAAAATCTGCCACTGGATGAGTAAATAAGTGCAACACCGTGATATGGAAAAGAGTGAGCTGCCAGTATGGTTACGTCACCACAACCTGATCGGAGGTTACCATGCACAACAAGGTACCAGCACCACTGCCAGCAACGCACTCGCTTAGAAAGGTACCAGATCATGGCCTTTCTTCAAACAGGAAGATCTCAGACTGAGATTGCTGGCACACTGAAGTATTCCAGGAGTACAATTTCACGTGAAATTCGTTGAAACTCTTTTGAAGGGAACTATGATCCTTGTGCTGCTCAGGGACAGAAGGAATACGAAGAGGAAATTTCGATTGTCATGCAAAAGCTAAAGCTGCAGAGACGAAAGGTTTATGCCAAACGAAAGAGCCCGGTTGAGCCAGTATTGGGCATCATCAAACATGGTTTCGATTTTCGGCAATTTCCCCTGCGAGGCGTAAAAGAAGTGTCCGGAGAATGGGTTCTTGTATCCATGCCATGGCACTTAAAACGGATGTTTAATCCAGCCAGTTAGATTATAAACTTTAAATCCGACAGACTCCTGGTATTTTGGGTATCTTGAATAATCTTGTATTTCATTCATATTCGAGGCACAGGAGAGAATTTACCACAGGTATATAATTGATATCCCGAGGATAAATTCTTGACTGTAACGAAGAAGATGAGCGAAAGACTGATTATTCAAGGGACCC
>JBFHIO010000212.1:0-4156 GCA_041596435.1 Desulforhopalus sp.
ATTCCCAGATCATAGTGATATAAAAAGAGGTTTTACCAATCTTGCAAACAGGAGCAGAACATGAGTGAGACTCGACTTCGTTTTCCACCCAGCCCAACAGGCTACCTTCATATCGGCGGTGCACGTACCGCCCTCTACAACTGGCTCTACGCCAAACAAACCGGCGGCAAGCTGATTCTCCGTATCGAAGATACCGACACTGAGCGCTCCACCGATGAATCTATTCATGGGATCATTGAGGGCCTTGAGTGGCTCGGTATTGATTTTGATGAGGGGCCCTACTTTCAAACTGATTTTGAAGCCGATCATCGCGCTGCGGCACAAAAACTGCTGGAATCCGGCGCGGTATACAAGTGTTTTTGCACGAAAGAGGAGCTTGAAGCCAAACGGGAAGCGGCAATGGCCGCGAAAAAACCAAATGTCGGTTATGACGGCACCTGTCGTCATCTCACGGCGGAACAGGTTGCCGAAAAAGAGGCTGCCGGAATACCGAGTGTCCTGCGTTTTAAGGTTCCCGAGTCCGAGGGGCAGGTCTCCTACGACGACCTTATCATGGGGCGCATTGCTGCCAGTTATTCCGAGATTGAGGACTTTGTCCTCGTTCGTTCCAACGGCAAACCGCTCTATCTTCTCTGCAATGTAGTAGATGATATCCGCGACCGCATTACCCACGTCGTCCGTGGTCAGGATCACATGACCAACACTCTCAAGCAGGTTATGATTTATGAAGCCCTTGGTGCTCCCCTGCCCCGTTTCGGACACATGCCGTTGACGCTGGATAATAAAAAGGCAAAGATCTCCAAACGCAGTCACGGTGAGATTGTCGCAGTGCAGTTCTACAAAGAGCATGGTTTTATTCCATGGGCACTGAACAACTTTCTCGCCCTGCTCGGCTGGTCCGCCGGGGACGACAAGGAGTATTACAGCAAAGAGGATCTGATCAAGGCTTTCTCCTTTGATCGTATCAATCGCTCCAGTGCAGTGTTCAACTTTCGCAAAAACGATCCCAAGTTTTTCACCGATCCGAAGGCGATTTCCATGAATGAGCACTACCTGCGCACCATGCCCATTGAAGAGATTGGCGAGCTGGTCCGCAAGGAGTTCGAAGCTGAAAATCTGTGGCAGGAGGAGTACGCCGGAAACCGCAAAGAGTGGTACCTCAAGACCCTCGACCTCATCCGCGAACGCTTTCACACCCTCAAGGACTTTGCCTCTCTCGGTCGAGCCTATTTTGCCGACGATTATACCGTTGAAGAGAAGCCGCTGAAGAAAAATATCCTCAAAAACGAGGGTTTGAAAGAGTGGTTCCCGCAACTTGCCAGCCGCTACGAAGCACTCTCTCCTGAAGAGTGGACAATTGAAAAGACCGAAGAGATTGCCAAAGCGTATGCTGAGGAACTGGGAGTGAAACCGGGAATTATTATAAACGGAATGCGCACCGTGGTTACCGGCCAGGCTGCCGGCCCGTCACTCTTCGACATTCTGATGCTCATTGGCCAGCAAAAGGTAATCCAGCGACTGCGAAAAATTGACAGCTTTTACGCCTGAGTTACCCAAAAAATTTTACAGCGAAACCTGACATGAGTAACAACACCGAAGAAAAAAGACCTCTCGATTTTATCCGTCAAATCGTTGCCGACGACCTGAAAACGGGCAAACATAAGCAGGCAGTAACCCGTTTCCCGCCGGAGCCCAACGGTTTTCTGCATATTGGCCATGCCAAGTCAATCTGCCTTAATTTCGGAATTGCCGAGGAGTTTGACGGCCGTTGCAATCTGCGCTTTGACGACACCAATCCAAGCAAAGAAGAGGAAGAATACGTCGATGCCATCAAACGCGATGTGGAGTGGCTGGGATTCAAATGGGCCGGCGACGTTCACTACGCCTCGGACTATTTCCATCAGCTCTATGACATGGCCCTTGAGTTGATCAAAAGGGGGAAAGCCTACGTCTGTGAGCTGGACGGTGAAAAAATGCGCGAATACCGTGGCACACTGACCTCACCGGGAAAAAACAGCCCCTGGCGTGATCGCAGCGTAGAGGAAAATCTTGAACTGTTTGCCAGAATGAAAGAGGGGGAATTTGCCGAGGGCAGTCATGTGCTGCGGGCAAAGATCGACATGGCCTCCCCCAATTTCAATCTGCGTGATCCAGTTCTTTATCGCATTCTCAATGCGGTTCACCATCGCACCGGCAGCGAGTGGCATATTTATCCAATGTATGACTACACCCACTGCCTCTCAGATATGCTGGAGGGGATCACCCACAGTCTCTGTACTCTTGAATTTCAAGACCATCGCCCTCTCTATGACTGGGTGCTCAAAACTCTTGAAACTCCCTGTCATCCGCAGCAGATTGAGTTTTCCCGCCTCAATCTGAGTTATTTTATTACCAGCAAGCGCAAGTTGCTGCGGCTGGTGGAAGAAAAGCATGTCAGCGGCTGGGACGATCCACGCATGCTCACCATCTCCGGTATCCGCAGGCGGGGCTACACACCGGCCTCACTTCGTAATTTCTGCACCACTATCGGCATTGGGAAGAGCGACAGCCGGATTGACCTCAGCGTGCTGGAAGATGAACTGCGCAATGACCTCAACGTCCACGCCCCGCGACGCATCTGTGTCCTTGATCCCGTAAAGCTCATTATCGACAACTTTCCAGAGGATAAGGTGGATATGGTGGATGGTAAAAACTATCCGCAGAATCCAGAGACAGATACCCGCCCGCTTCCTTTTACGAAGGAACTCTACATTGAACGGGAAGATTTCATGGAGGAACCGCCGAAGAAATATTTCCGCCTCGGCCCCGGCCGTGAAGTACGCCTGAAATACGGATATCTTGTGCAATACGTCTCCCATGAAAAAGACAGCGACGGCAACATCACCGCCATCCACTGCACCTACGATCCTGAAAGCCGCGGCGGCTTTGCAGTTGACGGTCACAAAGTAAAAGGGACCATTCACTGGGTCTCCGCAAGTGAAGGCAAAACGGTAACCGTAAATCTCTACGAACGCCTCTTCAGCGTTTCCGATCCAGGAACCGATCCCGAGGTGGATTTCATTGACCAGCTCAATCCAGACTCCATCAAGGTAATAAAGAATGCCGTTGCCGAACCAGAACTGCTGAACCTTGAGTCCGGAACCACCGTACAGTTTGAAAGGATGGGGTATTTCTGTGTCGACTTCAAGGACTCTGCACCGGAAAAACCGGTCTTTAACCGCACAGTCACTCTGCGTGATTCGTGGAAAAATAAATAGAGAATATCAAAGAACCTGTCTTTCGCCCATTTTCTTCCGTTACAGTCAAAATCTGCCGCAGACATATTTTGACTGTAACGAATATGAACGGAATACACGCTTCTTCAAGGTCTTCAAGAGTTTTTCCCGCTGTAGCTTTCTTCGCTTTACACAAATAAAAAAGGGTGCATGGCTTTATAAAGCCATGCACCCTTTTTTATTTGTACCGAATCTATCCGTCAGCGCAGATGGTGATCCCGCTTCAGATCTTTATACACCAGCGTGGAAACCTCGCGGATAATGTTCCCCCTGGAGTTCATCCATCCAGAGTAATTTGAGGCCCGGGAACTCCGCTCAATAACACCGACCACGATGTAGGGATAACGGCGACCGCTTTGTGTCTGCGGCACCAGAATTCCCATATCACCGATCAGATGAGCTGTAGAACCCGTCTTGTTATAGACCAGAGTTCCCTTGGGAATCGGCGTTCCGTTGTAGATACGGTCGCGCCCTGGCAATGCCATCAGACGTCGAATTTCCTGGCTGTTCGGGAGTTTATCATCCCACAGCGCACGAAGAAAACGCACATAATCCGCAGGAGCTGCCGTGTTGCGATACGTGCGTCCTCCCGACGGAATGTATTCGCGGATATGAATATTACGCAGTGTTTCGTGATAATATTTGCGTAAAAGTCTGTCGCAGGCAAGGGGACCGCCAACCTGTTTCATTACCCAGTTGGTGGCGGCGTTGTTGCTGTGCTGAATCATCAGACTCAGCTTGCGCCGTGCCGTCGAGCTGTATTTCAATTTTCCTTCTTTCACCTTGTGAAAAAAGGCCAGCGCGACAAAGGGCTTGATCATGCTCGCAGCCTGAAACTGCTTCTCCGCGTTGATATCAACCACACTCTCATTCTGCTGCAG
>JBFHIO010000213.1:0-4111 GCA_041596435.1 Desulforhopalus sp.
CCCTTTATCGTAAAAGGTGACTCTCTCGGCACAAAAAGCAACAACTCCGGCGGCACACAGGGTGGAATTTCCAACGGGGAGCCCATAACCCTGCGCATTGCCTTCAAACCACCGGCCACCATCTCCCTGCCCCAGCAGACAGTGGATTTCGACGGCAAAGCAGTCGAACTGGCGGCCAAAGGCCGACACGACCCCTGCGTCGTACCGCGGGCCATACCCATCGTCGAATCGATGGCAGCGCTGGTCGTCCTTGATATGATCATGCAGCAGGAAGCCAGAAAAGTGCTCAGTTTCACCTGAGACAGCGATATCAATCAGCTGAGATCCCCCCGCAGACGAGGAATCCCGGCTGATTGATACACCTTGAAGGATTTGTAAAAAAGATTTAATAAAAAGAGTCCTTTCGGATTTTTCGGCAGTTACGCCGAAGTATCCTCTCACTCATTCCTGTAGTTTTTGTTCGATGCGGTGTCTGGAAACAGCTTTGCCTCGCAGAAACTCCACCTGCGGTATTTGTTACCATGAGTCCGAAATTCGGCTTCAACGCCCGCTTTGAGCGCATATCTCCTCCCGGGGGGCTCTTCCTCCTTGTCCTCAGTATCTTCATTGGCGCCATTACGGGGCTCGCCTCCGTTCTCTTTGTCAAGCTGATCTTCGCTATCCAGGGTTTCTCCTATGGTGGCATCCACGATCATTTCGCCTTCCTTGGTAACTGGGTTTACTTTATTGTCCCCATTGCAGGCGGTTTACTCGTCGGCCCGCTGATCCTCTTCGCCTCTGAGGCCAAGGGTCACGGTGTTCCCGAGGTAATGACAGCACTCATCATGCGCGGCGGGCGTATCCGCGGCCGCGTTGCGGCTGCCAAGATTCTGGCATCCTCCCTCTGCATCGGCACAGGCGGTTCCGCAGGCCGTGAAGGTCCGATTATTCAGGTGGGATCAGCCTTTGGTTCCTCCATCGGCCAGCTGCTGAAACTTTCCGATGAACGAATCCGCAACCTTGTCGCCTGCGGCGCCGCTGCGGGTGTCGCCGCCACGTTCAACGCTCCTATTGCAGGGGTAATATTCTCCGTAGAAGTTCTGATGAGCGGCCTGGAGCTGCGCAACTTTGGGAACGTGGTCATCTCTGCGGTCACCGCCTCGGTAGTCAGCCGCAGCATCATCGGCAGTCAGTCCGCCTTTGATGTACCTGAATATGCCATGAACTCCATGCCGGAGATCTTTCTCTACCTCATCCTCGGTCTGGTGGCCGCACTGGTCGGGGTGATGTTCATCAAGATGCTCGACTTCAGTGAAAACATCTTTGATAACTGGAAATTCCCCCAGATCTTCAAACCGGCCATCGGCAGCGTGCTGCTCGGAGTTCTCGGTTTCCTTTACATGGGCCTCCCCGGCCTGCAGTTTCCCCATCCGGGACCGCACACCGGCTATCTCAGCATTCCTCTCCCGCAGATGTACGGTGCGGGCTTTGCGGGAATTGAGCAGGCAATCAGTGGCGGTACTCTGTTGTGGATTCTCTGTGCGATGGTGATTCTCAAACCCCTCGCCACCTCCATGACCCTCGGCTCCGGGAATTCCGGAGGCGTATTTGCCCCTTCACTTTTTACCGGTGCCATGCTCGGCGGCGTACTCGGCCACCTCTTCAACAACTGGTTCCCCGAGATGAATCTGCAGGTCGGCCCCTTTGCCCTGGTTGGCATGGCCGCCCTCTTTTCTGCTACCGCCCATGCCCCGCTGACAGCCATGCTCATCGTCTTTGAAATGAGTGGCGACTACGGCCTGATCCTCCCGTTGATGGTTGCCGGAGTTTCGGCGAGTTATTTCTCTCAGTGGCTGCATCAGGAGTCGATCTATACCATCAAACTGGCCAAACGCGGGATCCGCTTCTATGAAGGCCGTGACATGGATATCATGCAGGGAGTAAAGGTGAGCGAGGTCATGCGCACCCATCCCGTCACCATCAGCAAGGACGCGAGTTTCTCCGAACTGATGGCCCTTTTCCAGGAAACTTCTCTGCGCGGTTTTCCGGTAATGGCTGATGAGAGCCGACTGTGGGGCATCATAACCCTCGGCGATGTACGCATTGCCCAGGACCAGGAAGATTTCAACCCGCGCGGACTCACCGTCGCCAACCTCGCAAAAAGAGATCTTATGGTCATGTTCCCCGATGAACCGATCTGGCTTGCCATTCAGAAGATGTCCCCCCGTGACCTTGCCCGCCTGCCGGTTGTCGAACGCGGCAGCGATGACCATCTTTGCGGCGTTATCAGCCGCTCGGACATCCTCCGCGCCTATGACGTAGGTGTCGTGCGCAAACAGCGCGGAGAACTCACCGAAAGCCAGGCAACACTGCGCAAGCAGAAAGAAGCAGGATATATGGAGTTTGTGCTGAAAGAAGATGACAACTGCAGCATGGCAAAAATCAAAAATCTCACCATTCCCGATACGGTGAATCTGGTCTCGATCCGTCGGGGCGAGCAGCTGGTCATTCCGCGCAGCGAGACACAGCTGCAGGCCGGTGATGTTATCACTGTATATGGCAGGCTCAGTGATATTGATGAGGTGAAAAATGTCATGAACGCCTGCATGATTCCGAATACAGTCGAGCCGAAATGACCGCACGTCTCTTTCTCTCACTCGTCTTTACCATGCTGCTCTGGGCTGGGACCTTTATCAGCGCGCGCCTTCTCGCCGGAGAAGCGACTCCGTCGGTCTCAGCCTTTCTGCGCTTTGCCATCGCCTCCCTGTCACTGGCCGGTATTATCCTGATCAGCGGAAAGCGTCTCTCCCTGCCCCCGAAAAAAGCGTGGTTTTCCCTCATTATCCTCGGAGCAACCGGTGTTTTTGCCTACAACGTCTGTTTCTTCAACGGCCTGCGTTATATCAACGCCGGACGTGCCTCACTCTTTATGGCCTCAACCCCGCTGGTGATTATCTTCGTCACCATCCTTTCCGGGATGGAGAGGGCTTCGCTGCGTAAAATTATCGGGGTACTGACCTCCCTGATTGGCGCGGCGCTCATCATTACCAACGGGCATCCCCTCAGCTTTCTTGCCAGCGGCAGTTTCGGCATGGGTGAAATATCCCTCCTCGGCTGCGTAGCCAGCTGGAGCGCCTTCACCCTTGCGGGCCGGCTGGCTCTGCGACATCTCGCCCCACTGCACACCATCTGCTGGGCATCAATCGTCGGTTCCGCCATGCTCTTTCCCCTGGCGTGTAAACACGGCCTCCTCACCAGCCTGCCTGCTCTTCCCTGGCAGGTATGGGCAAATGTTGCCTATCTTGGAGTCTTCGGCACCGCCGTGGGTTTTTCGCTCTATTATCAGGGCATCGAGACCGCCGGGGCAAGCCGTGCCGGAATATTCATTAACCTTGTCCCCGTCTTCTCCGTCCTGCTCTCCTGGCTGCTGCTCGGAGAAGCCGTTCATCTGGTGGTTCTCCTCGGCGGGATACTGGTGCTCAGCGGAGTAAGTCTGGCCAGCTTTTCATCGCAGCAGGCGAAACCGCTCAACTGAACTACCTCTACGGAACTCCGCCTTCAGGGACCCTTTAATCAATACACCTTTTCTCTGGAATCCCCCATGCCTCTACAGATCTTTGACGGCCACAACGACACACTCTCCCGCTTCTTTCTCGGCAGCGCCGATGAAGAAGAATTCTTCCACGCCGGCGGGGGCCATCTGGATGCCCCTCGGGCACGAGCCGGAGGTTTTGCCGGAGGCATGTTCGCCATCTTCGCCCCCCATCCTGATATGATGGAGAACAACCACCTCATCGTCGACCACCGCCTGCCGCCAGAGATCTACAGTCAGCCAGTATCAAGTGATAATGCAAGACGCATCGCCGAGGCAGGAATCCGCTGTTTCAAGAAAATGGAGAAGGCAGGTAACGGTGAATTCAAGACCGTCACCACAGTGGCCGAACTGAAACAATGCCTGGAAAAGAAAATCATCGCGGCAGTGATACACTTTGAAGGTGCCGAACCAATCAACACAGACCTCTCCAACCTCGAATCCTTCTACCAGGCGGGCCTGCGCTCGGTGGGACTCGTCTGGAGCCGCGACAATCTTTTCGGCAGCGGCGTCCCCTTTGAATTCCCCGGCACCCCGGAC
>JBFHIO010000214.1:0-4106 GCA_041596435.1 Desulforhopalus sp.
GTATATGTTTGATATTCCGAGGATAATTTTTTGACTGTAACGAAGAAGATGGGCGAAATACTGATTATTCAAGGTACCCTTCAGGAAGGCAGGAAAAGGCCGGACACTGCGCAGGCGGTGTCCGGCCTTTTCTGTTTTGAGTCGCCAGCGACAGTGAAGAAAGGGATAGAACATATCTGAAATGGAGGAGATCTCCCTGTGCATCATTTTTAAGCAGATCAACTGCACACGATGTTTTGTCACCTTTCAGGTTTCACTGAAGCACCCTCTCTTTCCGTTGCCGGTCTCTCCGCGCGGTTGATAATTCCCAGACTGACAACTATCAGCACAATGGCGACGATGATGTTTATCGTCAGCGGCTCCCCGAGCAGAACCACCCCGAGAAGAACGCCGGAGATCGGAATGAGAAAAACGAAGGCGTTGAGCGCCGTCGCCCCATACTGGTTGATCAGGCCGTTCCACGCGATGAAGCCGTAAGAGGCTGTAACAAAGGCTTGAAAGGCGAGGGCGAGCAGTGCGGGGGCGGTGACGGGGCGGAGCATCACGTCGTCGAAGAGCCATCCTCCAAGAAAATAGAAGGGGACACAGATGAGCATCGGGTAGAGAGTGATGGTGAAGATACTGAAATGGCGAATGATTTTCTTCATGTAAATGGCGTTCATCGCCCAGAAAGTGACAGCACCGACAAGGAGGGTGTCACCGAGCAGACTGGCTCCGCCACTGGCCGCTTTTTTATCGAAAAAGAGCAGAACAACAGCAGTGAGGCCGAGCAGGACGCCAATAACCTTGCGCGTGGTGATGCGGTCGCCGAGGAAGAAGTAGGCGAGGATCATGACCATCAGTGGCATCATGTTGGAGATCAGTGCCCCGTGGGAGGCCAGTGTTTTACTCTGACCGACATAAAAGAGTCCGAGCTGCACAACGTAAATCATCGGCAGGGGGATCAGCATGCGAATCTGATTCCGGCGCAGTCCCACCGGGCGGCCAGTGAAGAGGGCCCAGAGGAGGAGAGTAATACTGGCGAGCAGGAAGCGACTGCCGAGCATGGTGAGCGGGCCGAAACTCTGAGAGCCAAATTTAATGGCCGTCGGGTTGCCGCCGAAAAGGAAGCAGAGAAGGCTGCAGTAGAGAGCGGCGCGCAGGGGTAGAGTGCCATTACCAGGCGGTGGTTCCTGCGCCTTGCGTACAGGTGGCATGGCCGGAACCGTCGGATTGAGACGGCGGAGCAGAGTTCTCGGGTCCATAAATGCCAATCAGAGAGAGATCTCTTCGCCGTAAGCGAGAGCTCGTGCATTGATACCGGCTTCCGCTGCGGCGGTACAGAACTCGTTCGGGTCAGCCTTGATAACATCGAAGGTATTATAATGAATGGGGATGGCAAAACCAGGGCTGACCAGTTCGGCGGCCTTGACGGCATCGTTAATGCCCATGGTAAAGTTGTCGCCGATGGGCAGCATCATGACATAGGGGTGATGCATTTCCCCGATCAGTTTCATATCATAAAAAAGGCCGGTATCTCCGGCGTGGTAAATGGTCTTGTCATCCACAGTGAGTATGACACCCGCTGGTTCTCCAGCATAATAGCCTTCCGGGGTAGAGGAGCCGTGGTGGGCGATGGTGAATTGCAGACGGCCGAATTCAAACTCATAACCGCCGCCGATATGCATATTGTGGACATTACACCCTTTCCCGGCGCAGTAGATGGCCAGTTCGTTGACGGCGATGACCAGTGAATTGCAGCGTGGAGCAATCTTGAATGTGTCGCCGAGGTGGTCGCCGTGAGCGTGGGTCAAAACGATATAATCAGCGGAAACCTCTTCTGATTTTACTGGAGAGGTTGGGTTGTCGTCAAGGAAGGGGTCAATGAGAATGGTGGTCCCCGATTTGCTGGTAATCTGGAAGGCGGAGTGTGAAAAATATCTCAGTTTCATGGCAGTCTCCCTTGTGGTGAATGAAGTGGCTGTGGAATTGTAAAAAAGCAGTGGCGGCGCAGTTACCCTGCGCGCCACCATAATACCCTGAATTTATCTCCAGGGCATTGGGAAAGTGTACTGAATTATCCCTTCATCAGGTGTTGTACTGCAGAGAGGGATTTACTCACCTCTTTGAAAACTGCATCCATCAATATCGTCTGCGACTGCCGCGGATGGATCACCCGATAGAGATTCCGCATGAAGTGGGTGCCCGTAATCTGCACCGGAAAGAGAGTGCCCCGTGCCAGTTCGTGGGCGATGCAGTGCTGGGAGAGACAACTCAGGGTGCCGGGGTTGCGCAGTACGTTTTTAATCGACTCGATGTGGTCCAGTTCCATGAAGACGTTCAATTTCTGCGCCTGTTCCCCGAGTTGATCGAAGAAGGTGTGGCGGGTTCCGGAGCCTACTTCACGCAGAATCCAGCGCAGATCAAGCAGCTCCTCCATGGGCCACGAGCGCTCCGCTGCGATATCAACATCGGAGGTGACGACGATCAGCTCTTCTTCACCGATCTTTTCACTCTGCAGAATTCGGCTCGGTACCTCCCCCTCAATAAATCCCACTGCCACTTCGCCCATCTCTACTGCATGCACAACCTCCCTCGAATTTCCCGTCCAGATGGAGAGATGGGTGTCGTGGTGGTGTGCCTGAAAGGTATAGAGGACCTCAGGCAGGATATAGTCGGCAATGGTCTGGCTGGCACCAATCTCAAGAGAGCCGGCGATGAGATTCCGTTTGAACATGGTGGAGACGTCCTGAAAACGTCGCATCAGCGGGATCAGTTCCTCTGCAAGTCCCTTGCCGTTGCTGTTGAGGGAAATTTTCTTGTGGGCGCGGTCAAAGAGCGGAGCGTCGATTGCTTCCTCAAAGCGTTTGATCGCTGTGGAGACGGCCGACTGGGTGAGGGAAAACTCCTTTGCCACGCTTTGAATGCGGCTGGTGCGGGCGAGGGCAAGGAAGAGTTCCACCTGACGGAGGGTAATATCCATGCTGTTTCCTGTAGTTGTTAAATTGAAGAAAAGTCTGGAAAATATAATTTCCATTTAACTCAAGGGACCTTGAAGATCCCTGGATTTCGTTCATATTCAAGGCCCAGAAGGAAATTTACCACAGGTGTCTGGTGGATATCCCGATGATAAATTTTTGACTGTAACGAAGAAGATGGACGAAAAACGTGTTGTTCAATGTTCCTTCAAGAGTGAGGCTGATCCTCATCTGCAAGTGCGGGGAAGAAGATACTCCTGACATCTTCTTTTCTCTGTCAGCCCGACATCCCCACCATACCATATCAAGAGGAAAATTAAATTATGGGGTGGATTCTCTGCTCATTCATACAGTGGTCAAAAAAACTGTTTTTCGCTGGGGGCCACACGTAATGGTTGTCATCCTCGCGCTCATTGGCGTCTGGCTTTCGGCTTCCCGTTCCTTTTCTAATAAATTACTAAATTAAACATCGTTGTAAAAGTAATATAAATCCTTATAATCTTCATTGTAATAAAAAAGAGACTTCCTGCCGGATGATGGGCGTGGGAGACAGAAAAATTGCGAAGAGGAGAGGATTATGGGGAATTACTATGATATTCTCGGGGTCGCCAAAGACGCCAGTGAGGCCGATCTGAAAAAAGCCTATCGGAACATGGTGCGGGAACTGCACCCCGATGTGAACAAATCAGCCGATGCGGAGAGCCGTTTCAAAACGGTGGGTGCGGCCTGGGAAGTGTTAAAGGATAAAGAAAAACGAAAACTCTATGACCGTTTCGGCGATAAGTGGGAAGAGGCCATGGAGGCACACAAGCAGGGTGTTTCATACGACGATTTTGAGCGTTACAGTCAGGGCGGAAGAGGCAGAACCTCCTACACCCGGGGACCAGGAAGTACATATACCCGCGGCGGGCAGGAAGTGGATCCAGAGGATCTCGACGATATTCTGCGTGGTCTCTTCGGTCAGGCAGGGAGCGGCGGTGGTCAGGAGAGGGCGTATGGCAGTTTCAGCGGTGGCAGACGTCAGCAGGCTGAGCCGGAGCCGCAGGTGCATGATTTGCCGGTAACCCTGCGTGAGTTACACGAGGGTGGTGAACGGCAGATTTCAGTGCAGAGTTATGAGCAGTCCGGCAATACAATGAGACCGGTAAC
>JBFHIO010000215.1:0-4097 GCA_041596435.1 Desulforhopalus sp.
AGCAGCAGAGCCAGAATAGAAACAATGCTCATGCAGGGAACAAGAAAGCCGAGCAGAATCCCCGCCTTTGTTACCCCCGCCGCTCCGAAAACCGCATTGATAACCGCCAGCCCGACATACGCAAGATTTCCGCGGACAGAGGCCTGCACAAAGGAACCCTGGATAACCGGCGGGTATTTTCTGCCAATGGTCCACAAAGAGGTGAAAATGAAGGTGAGAAAGATCGCTGCGAGGAGCCCCGCAAGCGTGAAAACAGAAAAATTACTGCCAAAATCCGCTGTAGCGATCTTTTGAAAAAGAAGAGCTGGAAGTGCTGCATAATACACAAATCGATTCAGGTCATCCACCAGCCGCTCGTGAAGCAGCCCGATTTGCTTTAATCCCCATCCAATGATGATAACGAGGAAAACCGGGAGAATGATAAGAAATATCTGACCAGCCATAATAAAATTGCCTGAAGGGTATCTTTAATAATCTTGTATTTTGTTCATATTCAAGGCACAGGAGAAAATTTATTAGAGCAATGTTTGATCTCTCGACGTCTCGTTCCTCGCTTTGTCGGAGGATAAATTTTTGACTGTAACGAAGAAGATGGGCGAAAGACTGGTTATTCAAGGTACCCTGAAGTTGCCCGCAGTCACCTCACTGCTGCATGGAGATGACTGCGGGGACCTTGAAGAAGAGATCAGTTTTTCTCGTTACCCTGTAAATAGTCCAGCTGCCCTGTGGTATCCATCACTGAGCACCAGTAGTCGGACTGAATGTTCAAGGTGCGTCTTCTCAGAGTCACCAGGTCAAGAGGAAGGTGAACCATGCTCGATTTGAGTTCTGTCACCACCATTCCCGTCTTCCCGGCCATCGCCGCATGCACGGCATTCTGGCCGAGGAATCCACAATAGACGCTGTCCCCGGGAGTGGCGGGCACGGAACGAATAAGGTAACTGGGGTCGATGAATTTCAACTCCATCTCCAGATTACGTTCTTGAAAATGCTTTTTGATGCGATGAACCAGCAGTGTACAGATATCTCCGAGAACAGGATTACCAATAAACCCATCTTTTACATGAACGCCCAGCAAATCCTGACCGGCTCCTTCCGCACACACGATCACTGCATGCCCGCGTGTCTTCACGCGCCGCTCCACGGCGGCCAGCAGGCCGTTTTCTCCGTCGAGTTTAAAGGGCTGCTCGGGCACGAGCACGAAATTCACTTCCTGCAGAGCAAGAGTGGCCTGGGCGGCAATGAACCCGGCTTCCCGTCCCATAAGTTTCACCAGCCCGATACCGTTCCGGACACAGGTAGCCTCCACATGGGCACTGCGAATAGCCTCTGTGGCCTTTCCCACCGCAGTATCAAACCCAAATGAGCGGGAGATAAAGTTGATATCATTGTCGATGGTCTTGGGCACACCAATAACCGAGATATGACACCCTCTTTGTTGAATCTCTTCCATAATTCTTTTCGCCGCACGCATGGTACCATCGCCGCCGATAACAAAGAGGACATTAATATCCATCCGCGCCAGCGAATCGACAATTTCATCAATGCTCTGCTCTCCACGGGATGAGCCTAAAATGGTGCCGCCGAACTGGTGAATATTGCTGACAACATCCGGGGTCAAAACCTTTACGTCATAGCAGTATTTCGGGATAAACCCGCGGAATCCATTGCGAATTCCGACAACCGAACGAATGCCGTACTGATAGTGAGCCTTCATGACAATGGAGCGAATAACATCGTTGAGCCCGGGGCAGAGCCCGCCGCAGGTAACAATGGCGCATTTCGTCTTGGAGGGATCAAAATAGAGTTTTTCCCGCGGCCCCGCCTTCTCAAAGGCCAGCGACATCGAATCAGAATCGAGTTCTGGCATCTCTTCAGATGTCAGGGAAAGGATAAGAGGCTTCTTGTCGTCAACGAAACGTTGATTGGTCAACGGTGTCGGAATCTTTGCCTCGCCGAGGGTTGGGATTGTGGTATCAACTGAAATAGTTCCTTTTACGTCCATGGCTGTCCCGTTCTTTTGAGTACCTTGAAGAACCTTGTATTTCGTTCATAGTCGAGTCACAGGAGAAAATTTACCGCCTGTATTTATACGGGCTTACCGTTCATCTCCGGTGTGAGTTATATCGGAGTTCAGCACGTACCTCCGAAGATAAATTTTTCACTGTAACAAAGAAGATGGGCGCTTATTCAATGTTCCCTTCTTTCAGGTGAAATTTCAAAGAATAGAATGCTCATCTGGCCACATTCTGGTTTTACCCATACAGTATAACCCCGACAGACCTTCTCTGTATAGTTGAAATATCTGGAAAACGCCGGGAACACTCCGGCAGCAGACCTACTTCCTGCCTTCCCCCGCATCCGCCCTGACGGCACCGCCTTCCGTCACACTGTCCGGAGGATACACGATCACGGAATCCGCCTGCGTCAGCCCGGAACGCACTTCCGCAGAAACCCCGTTGTTATGCGCAATCTCTACCTTGCGCAGATGCGCCCTGCCCTCTTCTACAACAAAGGTCATCCAGGCGTTCCCGCGCCGAAACAGTGCTCCGGTGGGCACTTGCAAAACATCTTCCCCATGCCAGGTGACAATACGTGCCTCCACGCGGTAGCGATCTCCAAGCTTATCAAGAGGAAGCGGATCGACAAAGGCAACGCGCACCTTGACGCGCTGTTCCTCCACACCAAGCGCGGATATTTTCATAAACCCACCCGGCTCCACAAGGGTTACGCGCCCGCGTATGGGTGCTCCGCCGCCCCAGTGTTCAATGGAGACCTCCGCACCGGGGCTGACCGCGACGGCATCGCTGGAGAGGAGTTCAATCTCCGCCTCAAGGTCACGCGGATCACCAATTTCCATGATCGGCGTACCGGCAGCCACGAGACGTGCGTTTTCTTCATAGACGTTGAGAACAAAGCCGTCAATGGGGGCAATGAGCTGCAGAGGAGGGGCGCCATCAATGCCCGAAGTAGAGACCTGCTGCAGGGTCGCCCGCACCTGTTCCACCTCAAACTCGGCGGCGCGCAGGGCAAATCTGGCAGAACTCAACTCCTGACCGCGCATCTCCACACTGGTTCTGGCCGCATCCCACTGCTGGCGGGCAACGGCATTCACTTTTGTGAGCTTTTCGGCTCGCCTGAAGTCGTTTTGGGCAAGCTCAAGAGCCGCCTTTGCCCGTTCAATCTCCGCCTCGCGCTGCATGCGAACTGCCTCAACGGCCTTTAGCCGGGCCTCTGCTTCAGACCGGGTACGGGGATCGAGAAAGCGTGATGCCTCGGCTTCAATGGTTGCCAGCACCGTTTTGCCCTTTTCAATCTTTGCCCCGGCACGCAGCGGCACACGGTTGAGAAAACCGCTCACCGGCGGTGAAATAACATAACGGTGGCGAATACGCGTTTTCCCCTCTTCCAGAACACTGACGGTGAGCGCACCCCGGCTGATCGCCACCGTCTCAACTTTGATCGGTTTCGGCCAGAAGCCGGCGACAAGTGCAGCCACAAGCGCGACAGCAAAGAGGGAGAGAAAAATTTTCCGCCAGAGATCTTTTCTCTTTTTGGCGCGTCCGGCAGGCGAAAGCTCCCCTCCGGCCGTACTTTCGTTTTTTGTTTTCATCATTCTCTCGCCTTCAAAACTCCAAGGAGGTCAAGTTTCACTATGTGACGACTGACCACGGTAAATGACAGTGCCGAAGAAAGGAGCACAATAAGAACGGCGGTGGCATACGCCTGGCTCGTCAGCACCACAGGAATACGCATGGTCTCCGTATTGATACTTGTCAGTATCAGGCTCGTCAACTCACTGCCAATATAGAGCCCGGGCAGCAGCGCCAGCAGGGTAAGCAGAGAGAGTTCGCCAATGAGAATGGTGGCAACTTCACGCTGTGTAAACCCCATGACACGCAGAGTGGCCAGATCGCGGGCCCGCTCTGACAGGGCGATATGCGCACCGTTGTAAATCACGCCAAAGGCCACAACCACCGCGAAAAAGAAGAAGATCGCCCGGCTGATATCTATCATCTTCCCCATCATCTTATCATAATTTTCCCGCGCTGCCCGGGTGGTGGTAATGGCGCCGATGCGCGGAGAATCTTTCACTG
>JBFHIO010000216.1:0-4096 GCA_041596435.1 Desulforhopalus sp.
CATGAAACTGGCCGCGCGCTCCAGTACGGCAAATGCCGCATGGCCTTCGTTGAGGTGGCAGACCTCAGGATGGATTCCCAGGGCTTCAAGAAGGCGCCAGCCGCCAATGCCGAGAATCAACTCCTGTTTAAGGCGCAGTTCCGAGTCGCCGCCGTAGAGTTCACTGGTGATGCCGCGATGCTCGGGATAGTTGGCGGCATCGTTGCTGTCCAGCAGATACAGCCGGACGTTGCCGATGATGACCTGCCATGTGCGGAGCCAGATAAAACCCACCGGCAGATTAATCTTCAGCCGCAGCCATTCGCCGTTTGCGTCTCGCAGCGGGGTGATGGGCAGCTGGCCGGGATCGTTATACGGATAGAGTGCCTGCTGGGCACCGTTTGGGTCGATCACCTGCCGAAAGTAGCCCCGCTGATAAAGAAGCCCCACCCCGACCACCGGCAAACCCAGATCACTGGCGGCTTTAAGCTGATCACCCGCCACGTTGCCCAGGCCTCCTGAATAAATAGGGAGTGCCTCGCTGAGCATGAATTCCATGCAGAAATAGGCAATGCAATTAATCGATTCCTTTTCATGCACCTGTTGGAACCAGCGCGCTGGCGCTTCGGCCTTCTGCCTTTTACCCGCCAGATCCTCTACATTTGCGCGGAATGTGGAATCGGCCAGCATTTGTTTGATACGCTCTCGCGAAACGGTTTGCAGTACAACCCAGGGATTGTGCGTGATGGCCCACAGCTCGGGATCCAAATCACGCCAGACTTTATCGGTGGCGTGATTCCATGACCAGTTAAGATCCAGTGCCAGCTCCACCAGTAAATCGCAGCCTTCAATATCGATTGGAAGCAAATGGTGAAAATAATCTGAGGTGTGATTGTGTGTGTCGTTCATGATTGCTCCTTGTCCAGTGCAATTATTTGTGCGCTGAACGACTTATTGATCCTGGCAGCGTTCCGGTTTCTAAACTGCAGCCTGATCTGATTGATGGGAAGCGTGCATAGTTGACTCAACTTGCCGTGCAGACTTGATCCTGTGAGGGGGGCGATTTTCTCGTGACACTCGACGCAACGATTGAATAAAGATAAGAGCAATCCTCCTCATTTTCCAGAGATACGGACTCTTTCTTCTATAATAATTCCAATATCTGTCTCTACTCCTGTGTGGTTGTCTTCACTCCCGGATTCCCCAGCTCCTGCGAAATTTCCTCTGCTGTTTTCTGGAGAAGGGAGATCATTGAAGAACGGATCTCTTCGTTCCCCATCAATGTGTCCGGGGCGGACACATTGATGGCGGCAACGTATTCACCAGCGTAATTAATAAGCGGTACGCCGATGGCGGTGGCGGAATCAGAACGGCTGATAGAGTAGCCGAGCAGCTCTTCCTCCTGTAACAGCTGTTTCAGGAGAGGGAGCGAGGCAGGGCTGTGTCCCGATGCTTGATCCAGTGCTACTCCGGAATAGAGTTCGGACAGCTCCTCTGGTGCAAGTCCCATCAGCAGCGCTCTTCCGCCAGCAGTGGCATGGCAGTCCAACCGTGTACCAACCGGGACATTTACCGCCAGTCTCTGCGGGGAGGCTGCACGGTAGAGATAAATGACCTCCACTCCATCCCGCACCATTAAATGGCAGGAGGCACTTGATTCATCGCGCAACTTCAGCAGATACGGTGCTGCAACCTCTACGATCCCCCGTGAAGCAAGGAAGGTAAAGCCGTTGGAGAGGACTCTGCTGCCGAGGCTGTAGTTGTTTCGTCCTGTTTTTATGAGGTACCCCATCTCAGTGAGAGTTACCACCGTGCGATAAATGGTTGAGGCGCTCACTCCCAGGCGTTTTGCAAAATCATTTACCGAGAGAACGTTTCTTTCGCGGGTGAACATCTCCAGAATCAACAGCCCTTTCTGCAGTGCCGGGACAAAATAGTCTCCTTTCGTCTTTTGTTCTGTTTCTTCCATTCTTCCCTCACTTGTTTTCTTTGAAAATGGCTGATTTAAACTGCGCCGGAGTTCTGTTTTGGCTAAACTGACTTCTTCCTGCAGCAACAGATATATTTTATATGAGAATATGATAATTCATATATAAAGTTTAATGGTGTATTTTTCTGGTAAAATTGCATTATTTTACATTTTTACAGATAATGTTTTTTGTACAGGTATTTTTGTCTTGTTTCTCTGAAAATATTTCCGTACTTTTACAGTTCAGGAACGTGCTGAAGGGAAAGGCCTTCAACACAAACGGGAACGTTGCAGAACCAGTGTTTTGTTCATCTTCTTCGCCAGGGTACCTTGAATAATCAGTTTTTCGCCCATCTTCTTCGTTACAGTCAAAAATTTATCCTCGGAATATTAAATATATACCTGTGGTAAATTTTCTCCTGTGCCTCGAATATGAACAAAACACAAGATTATTCAAGGTAACCGTTAGGGTTAAATTTATCATCGGAGGTAAGCGCCAGAATCCGAGAGCAAAGTTATACCTGCGGTAAATTCCCTCCTGTTCTCGAATATGAACGAAATACAAACTGTTTCAAGGTTCCCAAACGTGTAAATTTCATCGTGGGGCGATTCGCCTGTCAACGGAGGGGTGTTGTTATGTCTGAAAAAAGCTGGTCACTGCTGTATCTCAGTCAGGAAGATTGTGTTGCAGCTGGCGGAACAAAGATGAGAGAAACGCTCAAGGCAGTAGAGCGTTCTTTTTTTCTGCATGGAAAGGGGGCTTTCATTCAACCTGGAAAACCCGTTGTGCGGTGGGGTGGTCCTGAAACAGAAGAGACTTCCGGCCGAATCATGTCCATGCCCAGTTATCTTGGCGGGAAAGAGTTTGCCGACGAGCTGATAAAACGGGATCTGCTGGGACCGGTGGATACTTCCGGTATTAAATATATTCCGAGCTGTCCTCCGAATCCCTCCAAAGGCCTGCCGAGGGCAACCGCAATTATCATTATTTTAGATCCGGAAACACTCATCCCCGTTTGCGTCATGGACGGTGCGGTGGTAAGTGCGATGCGTACGGGGGCCGCCAGTGGGGTTGCTGCAAAATACCTCGCCAACCCTGATTCGAAACTCTTTGGCCTCGTTGGTGGCAGCGTCCAGGGGAGGACCCAGGCTGTTGCGATGAAGGCTGCACTGCCCGGTCTTGAGACTCTCAGGATCTATGATTTGAACTATGACACGGCTGTCAGGTTTGCGGAGAACATGTCTCCGGTTCTCAACATGGAGGTTATACCTGTGAAAACCGTGAAGGAGGCCTTTGTTGATATGGATGTTATCTCCACGGCAACAATGGCAAGAGAGCCATACGTTAATAAGGAATGGTACAAGCCGGGGGTTTTCCATGCTGAGATCTCTTTCTGGGATACCCCTCCAGAGGCGCTTGATGCTTTCGACCGCATTTTCGTTGATGACTGGGAACAGGTAAAGCATCACGGTGTTGATGTCAGCTGGCGTGCGGTGGATCAGGGCGTTATCACCCAGGAGGGGATTTCCGGGAATCTCGGAGATGTTGTCGCCGGGAGCAAAAAAGGGCGCCTCTCCCCTGAGGACAAAATCTTCTTTAATCCCATTGGCATGGGAATTCATGATCTTTCAGAAGGGTACAGGGTCTATCGGAGTGCTGAGGCAAAAGGGGTCGGTTCTCAAATGAGCTACTTCGCGAAAGCCAATGGCTGGCTGGAGAGTCTGGGGTTCTGATTCTCAGGGGAGATCAACTCTGTTTATGGGTACCTTGAATAATCAGTTTTTCGCCCATTTTCTTCGTTACAGTCAAGAATTTATCCTCCGACAAAGCGAGGAATGAGACGTCGAGATATCAAACATATACCTCCGGTAAATTTTCTTCTGTGCCTTGAGTCTGAACGAAATACAATATTATTCAAGGTACCCTTATGAAGGTGATCTCCCCTGTTGTTTCTATTTCTTTGCTGCGAGCAGCATAAGGCAACAGGGAAGAATTCGTCTTCCGCCTGTTTTCCTGTTACCGCCAGAAAGTTATTCTCAGGCAAAGCGGGGAACGAGGCGTCGGGATATCGAACATGGTTCTAATAAATTCCCTGCCGTGTCTCAAATCTGGACGAGATTCAAGTCGTTTCAAGCCCCCGGTAAGAC
>JBFHIO010000217.1:0-4078 GCA_041596435.1 Desulforhopalus sp.
CAGCATATTGACTGCGCTCCCCTTTTTATTCTTACGACCATAATAGGTTGGGCACTGAGTCATGATTTCAACTACGGAAAAACCTTTATGCTGAATGGCTTTTTTCAGGTAGGTGACCGCTTCGGCCGCGTGATAGGTGGTGGTACGGGCGACAAAGGTTGCCCCGGCGGCTTTTGCCAGTTCGACAACGTCAAAATCGTTGTCGATGGAGGAGTACGGTGCGGTTGTTGCCATGGCGCCGACTCCGGAGAGTGGTGAATACTGACCACCGGTCATGCCGTAGATGCGGTTGTTCATTACAATCGCAGTCATGTCGATATTCCGACGACAGGCGTGGATAAAGTGGTTTCCACCGATGGCAAGGGCATCGCCGTCACCCATGGGGACAATGACGTTGAGTGCTGGTTTGGCCATTTTTACGCCGGTTGCGCAGGCCAGGGCACGTCCATGCATGGTATGCAGGGAGTGGAAGTCAACATAACCGGAGATCCGCGCAGAACAGCCGATTCCGGAGGTCATTACAATATCACTTTTATCAATCCCGAGACCTTCAATGGCTCGCAGCAGTGAATTGAGAATGATGCCATGGCCGCAGCCCTCACACCACATCTGAGGAAAAAATCTTTCACGAATATATTCTTGAACCGCCATTTGTCACACTCCTCTCCCCTGAATCATACGCAGGGATCTCTTAATATCCAAAGGTGTAATCAACTTGCCATCGACACGGTTGGCAAGAAAAACACGGTTCGGTTTTCTTACGGCAGCGCGAACATGTTCTGCTACCTGACCCATATTCATTTCGCAGACTATCACCGCCCGGGCGCCATCGCATTTTTCGCGGATAAGTTCTTTCGGGAACGGCCAGATGGACTGCAGTTCCAGCACGCCAAGTTTTTCCCCGCGGGCGCGGCGTTCAGTGGCAAGATGGATTGCCGAGCGGGCGGAAGAACCGTAGGAGACCAGCACATATTGAGCATCATCCATGAAATGTTCTTTATAACGGGTGATGTCTTCCATGTGGTTTTCGATCTTGTCTACGAGGTGATGCAGCAGATCATTGATAGAGGTCGGGTCTGCAGTGGGGAAGCCCCACATGTCGTGGAAAAGTCCAGTTACATTGTAGCGGTGAGAATCGCCAAAATCGGACATCGGCAGACGACCGTCTTCGCGGGGGAGGTAGGGATGGTAGTTTACGCCTTCCGGCAGCGAGGTCCGCAGGCGGTCAACGACATCCAGTTCGCCTTCTGCCGGGACTTCCAGTTTTGCCCGCAGGTGACCGACGGCTTCGTCGAAAAGCAGGATGACGGGAGTCCGATAGGTTTCAGCAAGGTTGAACGCGTCAACGGTCATCTTGAAGATGTCCTGATGGTTAGAGGCTGTAAGGGCGATGATACTGTGGTCACCATGGGTTCCCCAGCGTGCCTGGTTAATATCTCCCTGGGCAACGTGGGTTGGGTTCCCGGTAGACGGGCCGCCGCGCTGTACGTTGGCGACGACGCATGGAACTTCAGCCATACAGGCATAGCCAATGGCTTCCTGTTTCAGCGAAAAGCCCGGGCCGGAGGTGGCGGTAAGTACTTTGTTGCCAGTGAGAGATGCTCCGATTATGGCACTCATGGCGGCAATCTCATCTTCCATCTGAATGAATGTCCCGCCGTGTTGCGGCAGGCGTGCCGCAAGCAGCTCAGCAATTTCAGTAGAAGGAGTAATGGGATAGCCGGCAAAGAAACTGCAACCGGCGTAGAGGGCACCCTCAACACAAGCCTCGTTGCCCTGAACAAATCTTATTTCTTTAGTCATTATACCTCTTCCTCCTCTTCGATAACCCTGATTGCCAGATCAGGACACCGCATTTCACATAACTTGCAGAGAATACAGTCTTCGGGCCGGACGGCCGTCGAGTGTCCCCCTTCATCAAGTTCCAGAACATTTTTCGGGCAGAAGGCCACACAGATACCGCAGCCTTTGCACCATTTCTGGTTGATGGCAATCTCTTTGAGCTTTTTCTTCGCCATACCTTGCAACCTCTTGTGCAAATCATCAAAAGGATCGTTTAAAACCGCTGTCGTCAGTCTTTCACCCTGAAATGACGCCGACGGAGGGCGGTCTGTTATGAACCTGTTTTTTGTTTCCCGGCCGACGAATACCTTTTCGCCTGACTTTGTGGGGAAACTTCCTGAAATTCGCAGTGGTGAACTTACTGCTGCCCTCAGGACTAGCAACTATCATGCCGAAAACGGTGGATGTTGTCTCTCCTGAATATTTTAAAGGTATCTTTTTGTTCTTGCGATAAAAAAAAATCAGTAAGAAAGTTGACAGGTGATTCCTGTGTTGCAGAGAGAAAACAGGAACATTGATGAAATGCTCAAAATATTTTTCTTCTGTGCCTGAGGGACCCTGATAATATGATGTTATATTAAAAGGTTACGCCTATAATGAGCAAATAATCAAAAACGGTTTACTCTCTCGGAATCACTTCATAGCGAACCGTTATCCGTCCTGCAAAAGAATAGAGGCTGCGCGGCATTCTTGCAAGGGACGCAGAGGGCTCGATTGGGGAAATTCGGTTTTCGGGCTGCTGTACAGGCGACTCTTCATCTACGTGGGTGAAATTCTCCGAAAAAGAAATTGGTTTCAGGCGGACCCCCAGACTTTTTTCATAGATGGCTTTGCGAGTTTGCAGGTCGGCGAGGGCGCTGTTGAGCAGACGATCTTTCATCTCTTTCAGATTCTTGTGATCAAGCGTGATCCCCGCGAAGTGGAGATCACGGTAGCTGTCGCAAAGTTCAGCCACGGCCTGCAGATGGCTCTCTTTTCGCACGGGGATATAGAGGATATTATCGACCTCATATTCCTTTGGCTTTGAGCTGAAAAGCCCATATCTCGGGGTGGTGGAGAAGCGGGAACCCGTGATGGATCCAGCGGAGATCCCGGAGTTTGTAAGGTGCCCGAGTACTTCGGCGCGAATATTGTGGTTCTCGGTGAGAGCCTCGTGCAGCCGTGCATGGCGGGTATGGATGCCGACGGTTACTACGCCGCTTTCAACGGGCTGGTCAATCCGGGCTTCACCTGTGAGGGTGACGGTCTGCACCTCGGGGCGGAGGATCTTTGCCAGTTCTGTCGGAGTCCCGCGCAGTTCAGTTTCCGCAGTGGCGGAAAGAGGCAGGAGCAGAGCGGCGGCAAGACTGAGACTGGAGAGCCGAACGATAATACTGGCAGGCATGAATTATTCTCTTGTAGATGAAAACGGAGTGGTTTGTCGATCCGATGCTGCACAATAATCAGCGGGCAGCCACCTTGCGTTCTACCGCCTCAATCAGGCGGCCGGCAATGTCTTCGCCGCTGTCGGCGGCAATTTCGCGCATGCAGGTCGGGCTGGTGACGTTGATCTCGGTAATATATCCGTCAATAACATCGAGACCGACCAGCAGCAGGCCGAGCTGCTGAATCATCGGTTTCACCTTCGCACAGATCTCTTTCTCCCGTTGAGTCAGCGCCTGGGTGACGCCCTTGCCTCCGGCGGCGAGGTTGGCGCGGAATTCCCCTCCCTGGGGAATTCGCGCAAGGCCGTAGGCCGGTGCTTCTCCATCTACCAGCAGAATCCGCTTGTCACCCTGCGTTACTTTGGGCAGAAAGCCCTGTACCATCAGGGTTCGGCTGCCATTGCCGAGGGATTCGAGGATTGCTCCGGTGTTGCTGCCACCTTTTTCCATCTTGAAGATCCCCATGCCGCCCATGCCGTCCATTGGTTTGACCACCGCCCGCTCTTCAGCGTCGATAAAGGCTCGTATTCTCGATATGTTTCGGGTTATGAGGGTCTTCGGTGTCAGTTCGGGGAAGTAACTGATAAAAAACTTTTCATTGACCCGCCTGAGGCTTTCCGGCGGATTGACGACGAGGGTTCCTTTGCGTTCTGCCATCTCCAGGATGTAGGTGCTGTAGATATACTCCATGTCGAAGGGCGGATCTTTACGCATCAGGATGGCGTCGAAATCGGAGAGGGGGAAGGTCTCTTTTTCTCCGAGGGTGGCGTAGTCTTTGGGCAGATCAATCACTGTTACCTGCTGTGCGGTTA
>JBFHIO010000218.1:0-4067 GCA_041596435.1 Desulforhopalus sp.
CCTACTTGGTTCCTACCTTTATGGCTATAAGTGCCCCCGGGTTATCACTGAGCTTAATGAAGAAAAGGGTTCCATGCTCATTGATGGGGTGCCGGTGACCATTTTGCGGGAGGCCCGCAACCCGGCTGATATCAAATGGGCGGAAAACGGCATCAAGCTGGTGGTTGACTCCACAGGAGTCTTCAAAGACCCCACCACCGATGCCAGTGATCCAAAGGGCGCCATGCGCGGGCATATTCAGGCTGGTGCCGAGAAGGTGATCCTTTCTGCTCCCTTCAAGATCAAATCAAAAGGGATGGAGATGCCGGAGGATGCCATCACCACTGTGATGGGCATTAATGAAGAGACGTTTGATCCGGCAAAACACTCTCTTATCTCCGCTGCCTCCTGCACTACCACCTGTCTTTCCTATATGATGAAACCGATGTTGGAGAGCCTTGGTTCAGAGAAAATTCTCAGTGCTTCAATGGTTACTGTTCATGCCTCCACCGGTTCTCAGCAGGTTCTTGACCGCCTGCCTGCCGCAGGAGCTGCAGATATGCGCAAGAACCGCTCTATCATGAATAACATTATTCTTACCACTACCGGTGCGGCCAGAGCCCTTGGTCTCGTTATCCCGGAGATGAGCGGAATCGGTTTCATGGCAGAATCTGTCCGGGTGCCAACCTCCAGTGGCTCGTTGATCATTCTGGTACTCAACATCCAGGACAGCAGTGAAGCCCCTCTTAACCGGGCTGCTATCAACGGCATCTATAAAAAATATGCGGAGAATACCGACTATCTCGTTTTTACTGAGAAACAGAACGTTTCCTCCGATATTGTCGGGACTCCTTCTGCCGCGGCGACGATTGAAGGCACGGAAACCCATACCCGCACCGCCGCTATCAAGGTGGATTTGCGCAAGGTGCCCGGGGCTGTTCTCAATAAGGGCGCAGAGCCCATACTTAATGTCCCGATGACCCAGACTGTTATCTACGGCTGGTATGACAACGAACTCGGCAGTTACACCAATATGCTCGCCGATCTCACCAAACATGTCAGTGAAGAGATGTTTTGATGAACATCCGTCCTTTGAAGGGTGACGACCTGCTGCAGATCGTCACCCTTGAGGCGGAAAATCCCTCGCCCTGGTCTCTTTCCCTTGTTCAGCAGGAACTGGATAATCCAAGGGCGATTCTTCTGGCGGGGGAGGTGCATGGCAGAGTAGTTGCCTGGCTCTCTGCCACTTTTATCCCGCCTGAAGCGGAACTTCTGAAAATTGCAGTGGCTGCGAGTTGCCGTCGGTGCGGTTATGCGGATCTTCTTCTTGCAGATCTCCTCGAAAAACTTGCTGGCCGGCAGTGCACCACACTCTACCTTGAAGTCCGTTCCCGCAATCTCCCCGCCTTGAAATTTTACCAGAAAAATGGTTTCCTGAAGAGAGGCAAAAGAGCCTCCTATTTTGATGATCCACTTGACGATGCCCTTGTATTGTGCAGGGAATTCGAGCAGAAGTGATATTTTAGAGGAGAATAAAAATGCAGACCATTCACGACTTGGAAGTGAAGGGTAAGAAGGTCTTGTTACGGGCTGATTTTAACGTGCCCATGGATGCAGAAAAAAACATTACCGATGATATCCGCATGAGGATGGTGTTGCCCACCATCAAATTGCTGATTGAGAAGGGCGCAAAGCTGATTATCTGTTCCCACTGCGGACGGCCGAACGGGGAACGGAATATGGAGTTCAGTCTTGCTCCGATTGCTGCTCACCTGCAGACCCTTACCAACATGAAAGTTACCCTTGCGGAAGACTGCATTGGTGAAGCGGCGGAGAAAACGATAAATGCGGCCGCTGACAACGAAATTGTTCTCCTCGAAAACCTTCGTTTCTACAGTGGTGAAACTGCGAACGACTCCGAGTTCTCCAAACAGCTTGCCAGTCTTGCCGAGGTGTATGTAAACGACGCCTTCGCCGTCTCACACCGTGCACATGCCTCCGTGGTTGGAGTGCCGCAATTGATGAGCGAAAAGGCTGCCGGTCTCCTGCTGCAGAAGGAGATCGACTATTTCCGCAAGTCAATGGGGGAACCGGTTCGTCCGCTGGTGGCGGTTGTTGGTGGCGCTAAAGTCAGCTCCAAACTCGGGGCACTCACTAATATGCTCGACAAAGTGGACAAGATGATTGTCGGCGGAGCCATGGCCAACACCTTCCTGAAGAGTATGGGGAGCAATGTCGGGGCATCAAAGGTGGAGGATGACCTGCTTGAGACAGCCAAAAAATTTGTTGAAGATGCCGACGCCCGAGGAGTGAAGCTTTACTTCCCGGTGGATTTCGTTGTCGCTGATAAATTTGACAATGATGCCGTACACATGAATGTTACCTTTCGTGACATCCCGGAGGGCTGGATGGCTCTTGATGTCGGTCCGGCAAGCAGCCTTCTCTTCCGCGAAGCGCTCTCTGATGCCCGGACCATTATCTGGAACGGACCGATGGGGGCCTTTGAAATGGACAGCTTTGCCCGGGGAACCATGGCTATGTGCCAGGATATCGCCTCTTCTCATGCCCTTTCCATTGTCGGTGGGGGAGACTCTAACGCGGCGGTTAAAAAAGCTGGCGAGGAACAGAATATGTCCTATATGTCTACTGGTGGTGGGGCTTTCCTTTATATGATGGAAGGAAAAGTTCTGCCCGGTGTTGCTGCGCTCAATTGAGCGCAGCGAGATATATTCTGGCTGGGGATCATATCCTGTATAAATAAAAAAAGGAGAGACCATGACGACAAGAAAAGCACTGATGGCGGGAAACTGGAAGATGCACATGAATGCAGTGGATGGCTGCCGTCTTGCTACAGACGTGGCCGCACAGTGCAGGGGATATGATGACCGTGAAGTACTGCTGGCTCCCCCCTTCACCATTCTCAGTGAAGTTTCCCATGCTCTGGAAGGAAAGGGAATTATTACCGCGTCGCAGAATGTCTGCTGGGAAGAAAAAGGTGCTTTTACCGGAGAGATCGCTCCGAATATGGTAAAAGACGCCGGTGGTTCGGCTGCCATTGTTGGCCATTCTGAGCGGCGGCAGATTTTTGGCGAGAGCAATGAGATGATCAATAAGCGGGTCAAAGGCGGTCTCGCCGGTGGTCTGCTGGTCATTCTTTGTATCGGCGAAACACTGGAGGAACGGGAGGCTGACAGGACGTTCACCGTTCTTGAAGAGCAGGTGCGCAAGGGCCTTGACGGTGTTGACGCCGGACAGATGGAAAAGATTGTTATTGCTTACGAACCTGTCTGGGCGATTGGGACTGGTAAGACCGCGAGTAAGGAGCAGGCGCAGGAAGTTCATGCTTTTCTCCGCGGTCTGCTGAGCAGGATATACGAAAAAGATGTTGCCGATACAACGCGTATATTGTATGGTGGCTCGGTTAAGCCTGCGAATGTCGATGAGCTTATGGCTCAGCCGGATATCGACGGGGCACTGGTCGGTGGCGCCGCTTTGGAGGCGGATTCCTTCGGCAGGATCATTAATTTTCAGTAACTTCTTTCTGGTGGCTTTTCCGCAAAGCTGCCAGATTTTATTTCAGCAACCGATAACGTAACCGCATGGATACTCTGCTTCTTATCGTTCATATTCTCGTTTGTTTCTTTCTTATTGTCATTGTCCTGCTTCAACAGGGCAAGGGGGCTGATATTGGTGCGACCTTTGGTGGCTCCAGTCAATCTCTCTTTGGAACAGAGGGGCCTATGCCGTTGTTGAATAAAATAACGACAGCTGCAGCAATTACGTTTATGGTAACATCCCTTTCTCTTGCATATCTCTCTGCTCAAGACAGTCATGCTACTGTCATGAAGGGTGTGGTAACAGAAAAAGTGAAAGATTCTGCACCTGTTGTTGAAAAAAAGGTTGCGCAACCTGCCCCTAATGCGGTAAATAGCTCAGACGCAACGCAGGAAGCTGCATCCGCTGTTGACGGTAAGGTTGAAAAAACCGAACCAGCAAAAGTTGAACCTGCTGCAGAGAAGAAAAGTGACGCAGCAAAAAATGAATAATTTTTATTTGTGTGCCGGAGTGGTGGAATTGGTAGACGCGCA
>JBFHIO010000219.1:0-4060 GCA_041596435.1 Desulforhopalus sp.
AAAAAGCCGGAAGGGGCCGGAATAAAGAAATGGGCCAGATGGCATGCCGCAGGTACGAGTTTTTCGGGTTTAATGTGGGCTTTTCCATCCTTCTTTTTGTGGCCGGAAAATCCTCCTGAGTATCGTTTTGCCTGGGCTTTATGTATCTTGCCGCTGAGTGCCTCTGCAGTATCAACATATTACACATGGAAACCATCCTATATTCCATTTATCGTGCTTTGTGTTATGCCGATTTCACTTCGCCTGTTCTATGAGGGGGGACTGGTAGAAATTGTTCTGGGATGTCTGGGAATATTTTTTATTGTTGTTCTGATACAGGCGGGGAGTTTGATGCATGTTGCCAGTGTACGCACGCTGGTTGTAGGGTTTCGCAATGAATCGCTCAGCTCGTTCTTATCTGAAGAAAGAATGAAGCAAAAAGAACTCACCCGGCAACTCCAAAAAGCCCATGATCAACTTCACAAGATCAGCTTGACGGATGAACTTACGGGGCTTTTTAACCGACGCTACCTCAACGCCACGATTCAAAAACAGGTAGCTCAAGTACTTCGAAACTATCGTAATGTTCATCAGGGATCAGATAAAATAAATTCAAACAACACTGACATTCTGTTCAGCATGGTGGATTTAGATCACTTCAAGGCTGTAAACGATACCTACGGCCATAGCGCGGGAGACCAGGTTCTCAAGCAGACAAGCCAGTTGCTCACAAAATCCTGTCGTAACACAGACACTGTAATCCGCTGGGGTGGCGAAGAATTTCTGGTGGTTTCTCAAAATGTATGTCGAGAAAGCTACACACTTCTTGCTGAACATATACGACAGGCAGTGGCAACCCACAAATTTGATATCGCCAGAGAGTCACCACTTCATCTCACGTGTTCAATTGGAACCACCATCTTCCCTTTTCTCACAAACGACCCGGAAGCAATGAGCTGGGACAGACTGGTGGAGCTGGCAGATGCCTGTCTCTATGCAGCAAAGCGTTCGGGGCGTAATGCCTGGGTAGCAGTCATGCCTGGAGATCTTACCACCAGTGAGATCCTCACTGCTGACCTCGTTAAACATTTGCCAGACCTTATTAAGGAAGGCAAACTGGAGATGCAGACCAGCCTCGATGAAAATACCGATGTGTATTGGACCGATTGACCGTCGACGCCCTGCTCTTGCCTGAAGGAGACCTTGAAACAGCTTGTATTTCGTTCATCTTCAAGGCACAGAAGAAAATTTACAGCAGGCATCTCGTTGATATCTCGACGTCTCGTTCCTCGCTTTGTCGGAGGATAAATTTTTGACTGTAACGAAGAAGATGGGCAAAAGACGGGTTATTCAAGGTTCCCTTAACTTCGCTCAGCAGGGGACTGGGAAAACAACCCACAATTTCTCCCGTTTGCCTTCCTGTTGATCTCTGCTTTACGCCATAATCCCACCCTCCCCTGCCTTTTCTGCGTACTGACTTTTTGCACAACAGCACAATCATATTTCAAGTTCTTTTCCCCGTACCTCTCACTCTCCCTTCGTTTTTTCTAATGAGCTCTTCCAGTGAACCTGCCTGCGAGTTACATTGAGCGAGAAGAAAATCACGAAGGAACTGTCACCATCATTTCAATAAAATTACATAGAGGGAACGAACAGATGAAAATTGAAGAAAAGTTGAAGAGTATCGGAGAAAAAATGTGCCAGGAAGGACACCTGGCGGATATACGGATAGGTCTTGGTTATACCTGCGTTGAGCTGCAGGACGGCGCTGCCGGTATCGCCTGGACACCAACACGGAGCGCGGGTTCTTCCTGTACTCACATGCCCAAAGCAGGCACCATGCAGAATTTCTCTGAGCTGGAGTCAATCAATCTGCTCAGCAGCAACAGCCATCTTGAACGAGCCATCGGCCTGGCAACGTTTAACGCGGTAAACTCCAGACAAAAACGGGATTACAGCGATGAGGAAGCCATTTCCATGCTCAATATCCAATCCACCGACAGAGTGGTCATGGTCGGTCATTTCGCGCCCCTGCTCCCGAGAATAAAAAAGACCGGCTGCACGTTTAACGTCATTGATCTGGATTCAGCCAAACCGGGGATCACCGACCTGAGCAAAGGCCCGGACCTCCTCGCTGAATGCGATGTCGCCATTCTCACTGCCACCAGTATCATCAATGGAACAATTGATGACCTGTTGAGCCAGTTGAAGAGGAATCGAGCTGCGGTGCTCCTCGGCCCGTCCACACCAGCCTGCCCCGAGGCCTTCAGTGATTCAAGAATCACCCAGCTCAGCGGATCGATGGTTACA
Organism: Desulforhopalus sp.; assembly: GCA_041596435.1. Taxonomy (GTDB): domain Bacteria; phylum Desulfobacterota; class Desulfobulbia; order Desulfobulbales; family Desulfocapsaceae; genus Desulforhopalus. Next base: position 2,290 of record JBFHIO010000219.1, read on the forward strand.
GATCCGGAACCGCTGAAGAGAGTGATATCTCAGGGTGGCGGCACGATGCTGCTGAAGAAATTTGTGAAGTTCGTGAATATGTCGGTGTAATTGAGAGGCAGTGGGAGTGTTGTTGGCACCGGGAGATCATGCTTCTGGTGCCATTTTTTTGTGCTGACAAGGGGATTATTACTTCAGCCCGAGATCTTCCTGTTTGAAGAAAGGCCATGATCTGGTAGTTTTCTAAATGAGCGGGTCTGGCAACGAGTGCCGACACCTGTGAAGAGATGAGACTCAGAGAATATATACCCACCGATGCCGAATCCCTTGCCGCAATCTATCGCGACGCCGCCCGCACCCTGGGACGGCAGGGATATACCACCGGGCAGACGCGGATCTGGGCGAGACATCCCGAGGATTTGGATAAATTCCGAATTGCCCTGTCCCACGGGTTGACCGTGTGCGCACTCGTCAGCGACTCGCCGGTGGCGTTTGGCCAGATGGATTCCGCAGACCACGTCGCATACCTGTATTGCCATTCGGCGCATGCGCGCCGCGGATATGCCTCGGCAATCCTGGCCAGGCTTGAGGGATATGCAAGCTCACACCGAGTCACGATCGTCCGGGTGGAAGCCAGTTGTGTCGCACGTCCGTTCTTTGAACACGCAGGATATCGGGTTGTCGAAGAAGAGCATCCCGTCCGGCACGACATGGAGTTCATTCGCTTCAAGATAGAGAAAAAATTGACGAAACAGGCACCGCACGGGACAGCGTATCGCTGCCCGTGAGAACAATCGTTGTGTTTCATAATGAAATAAAGCATAAGGGAACCTTGAATAAAATCTGCAAATAATAAATCAAGACGATAAATACACAGGAAGGAGCTGTTAAAGCTTTCAAAACAACCAGAGTGAAAGCAGCTGCACACATCTTTAGGGAATCTTGAATAACCAGTCTTTCACCCATCTTCTTCGTTACAGTCAAAAATTTATCCTCCGACAAAGCGAGGAACGAGACGTCGAGATATCATATATAGAGCTCCGGTAATTTTTCCTGAGTTGTAAATATGAACGAAATACAAGCTGTTTCAAGGGACCCTTTAATTCAAACCAGGACATAATTGTGACCAATAATGATATTTTACGCCGTATCCGCTACATCTTCGATATTGACGATTCTACAATGATTTCGATATTTAATTTAGCTGATCACCAGGTAACTCGTGAGCAGATCAGTGACTGGTTAAAAAAAGAAGATGATCCTGCGTTTCAGGAATGCAGTGACACCCAATTTGCGACTTTTTTGAATGGCTTTATTAATTATAAACGAGGTAAAAAAGAAGGGCCACAACCTGAACCCGAGAAGCGTTTAACGAACAATATTATTTTCATGAAATTAAAGATCGCCTTAAACCTGAAAGCCGAAGATGTATTGGAAATTATGGACCTGGCTGATTTCCCCATGAGTAAACACGAATTAAGTGCATTTTTCCGCAGACCAGGTCATAAGCACTACCGTAAATGTCAAAATCAGATGTTACGTACTTTTCTCAAAGGTGCGCAGCATAGATATCGCCCCGAGATTTAAGGGGAAAAAGAAGGAAAACAAAACACAGCCAGGCATTCAACGTGACCCAAAAGAGCCGCATTTGTTCATTCCAGCTTCCATTTGGACAGGTTGGCTGGAGCGCTGGTCGGAGAGAAAAGGAGCGAAGACCTGATACGCGACCGCCAGATCAAGGCGGAATGTGCCAGGCGCATCCCCTTCCACTTGATGAAAACGCTGGTCCAGC
>JBFHIO010000220.1:0-4047 GCA_041596435.1 Desulforhopalus sp.
ATGAAATCTGCACTCTATACAGGCACCATCGCTCACTGGCGAAGAATACCTGTGGTGCATCGATTTCAGGTCCCATTTTTTATGTGGTTTTTAAACCTGGATGAGCTCGACCAGCTGCCCTCCGCTGGTCGATGGTTCTCCACCAAAAAGTGGGCAATGAGTCGGTTTCATCGCTCTGATTACTATGGTGATCCCGAAGTCCCGCTTGCTGATGCAATCAGATCCCGCATGGAGGAATTAACCGGTGAACCTGTAACCGGCCAGGTGTGCGGTCTTTTGAATATGCGCACTCTTGGTGTCTACTTTAGTCCGGTAAACTTTTATTACGGTTACAACAGCAGGGGGGACTTCAGCCATTTTCTTGCAGAAGTTTCCAACATCCCCTGGAACGAGCGGCATCAGTATGCCTTCTACGTGGGGGGAGGAGAATTCACTCCGGATCATCCGAAAGAATTTCATGTCTCCCCGTTTAACGATGAGAACCAGCATTACAGATGGACACTGAAAGAGCCCGGCCCAAATCTCTCTGTTAAAATTGACGTAAGTGATTCTCGCGGACACATCTTTACCGCACAACTCGGTCTTAACAGGCAGCCGCTCAATCTGCAGTCGATACGATCTCATATACTAAGAAAACCGGCTATGACGATATCGGTCCTGGCGGGTATTTACTGGCAGGCATTTAAGCTCTATAGAAAAGGTGTTCCTTATATCACGTATGATAAGGGGAAAATATGAAAAGTGTAACCAGCACTCCCATATCTGATACCAAATCCTCCCAAAAAGATCATTCAGGCAGGTGGATCAAAGGGCTGTTGTTTCCCCTGCTTGAAAACCTGGCTCATGGTCAGATTATTATTGAAGAAGGAAGTAAAACGAGAACCTTCGGCAGTGACAGCTCCCTTCAGGCCCACATTACAATTAATGACAACCGTGCTTACCGCAAAATGCTGTTTGGCGGCTCAATAGGAGCAGGTGAAGCGTATATAGACAATCTCTGGGACGTAGATAATCTCACTGCACTTGTTCGCATCATGGTTCTCAACATGTCACTTCTCGACCGGATGGAGCGTGGATTTGCCTGGTTGAACCGTTCCATTGATCTGATCAAACATCTGCTCAATTCCAACAACAAAAAGGGTGCCAGGCGTAATATCCTCGCCCATTATGATCTGGGCAAAGACCTGAACCTCTCTTTTCTTGACCCCGCAATGATGTATTCCTCTGCCATATATCCAGAGAGTGAGAGTTCTCTTACCGAGGCTCAGCGGAATAAACTCGATGTTATCTGTAAAAAGCTTGATCTGAAACAGACTGACAACGTGGTAGAGATTGGTTCAGGCTGGGGGGGATTTGCAATATACGCAGTGCAAAACTACGGCTGCCATGTAACAACAACCACGATCTCTGATGCACAATATGCAGAGGCCAGAAAAAGAATTACGGACCTCGGGCTCATGGACAGGATCACCCTCGTCCAAAAAGATTATCGGGATCTGGCGGGCACGTTTGACAAGCTTGTCAGTATTGAAATGATCGAAGCTGTAGGACATAAATATCTGCCTGGTTTTTTCAAGCAGTGTGAACGCCTTTTAAAGTATGACGGTAAAATGCTCATACAGGCTATCACAATTGCAGACCAGAAATATTCACAATACCGCCACTCAGTTGACTTCATCCAGCGGTATATTTTCCCGGGCGGATGCATCCCGTCCAATGCCAGGATGTTGCAGGTTATCGCCGAAAAAACTGATATGGTCGTTCGTCAGATTGATGATTTCGGTTTAGATTATGCCCGGACCCTTAAAGACTGGCATAAGCGCTTCAACAGCAGCTGGGAATCCCTGCTGAAAAAAGGTTATGATGAAAAATTTAAACGGCTCTGGGAGTTTTACTTCTGCTATTGCGAGGGTGGTTTTCTTGAAAGGTCTATAAGTGTTGTCCATGTGGTCGCAACGCGTCCTGGTAATCGTCAGACCATAGAGCAATGAAACTCATTGCCAATGCTCTTGCATATCAGGCTGTCTGGTTTGCCGCGATCCTGTGGGGGAATCCGGGCGCTGTCGCCGGATGCCTTATCATACTTCTCCTGCTGGCGACCTCGGAATACAGGGTGGACGATCTGAAAATGATCGGGTTTCTGATGTTTCTTGGTTTGCTTGTGGACGGAACACTGCAGCAGGCAGGTTTTTTTACCTTTAGAAGCCCCGGTTTTCCCATTCCTTTCTGGCTGCCTGCCATCTGGGCTGGCTATGACAATTCACCACAGCCTTGCATGGCTCAAAAATAAACTGCCGCTTGCCGCTCTGTTTGGCGGACTGGGTGGTCCTGCTGCATACTGGGCAGGAACTCGTATGGGAGCGGCCTCTTTTAACTGGCCTCTGCCTGTTTCGTTACTTCTTCTGGCGGTGGTCTGGTCACTTCTGTTTTGGGTGATTATGCTTTGTGGCAGGAAATGGCATGCGTCTCGCTTATGAGTCGCAGTGCAAAAGATAAAACTCGTTGTCCGAAAAGGATTTCACATGAACTTACTTGATTATTTCAATGGGAAAGTAGGATTTGGCGTAATATCAACATCAAATAAGCAGGGAGAAGTAAACAGTGCCGTTTATGCAAAACCCCATGTTATTGATAATAAAACCATAGCTTTTATCATGCGGGACAGGCTCACCCGAAAAAATATCACCGAAAACCCCCAGGCTCATTACATGTTTATTGAGAGCGATAAAGGCTTTCATGGGATTCGGCTGAGTTTAACTCTGCTGGAAGAGACTCAGGATCAGGAGCGGATAGAAGCCCTGTCAAGACGGTCTCCAGCTGATGACGGAGATGATACGGACAGATTCCTTGTCACCTTCACAGTAAACAAGGCTTTGACGCTCGTAGGTGGAGAGGAAGCTCTGCTGTAAGTATCCACTGCCAGCAAAGCCCATAAAAAAATCACCCTTTGTGAGAGTTATGGCAGGGGGTGATTTTTTTTTAGGTCCCTTTTAAAGAAACAGACCCTCCGAGCTCAACCACGCAGCCCTTCTCAGCAAGGGGAAAACTCCCCTCAATTTGATTTTCCTGCTTCTTTCCTCGATGCACACCACAAAAGATATGCGAGCAGGAATGCCTGCAATCCAAAAAATACTGATGTCATGATATTCATCATCTGGCTTACGTTGAATGTGCTGTAGAGTTCATCTGCAAAAAGATGGCGGTTTATATTACGCAGGATAAAGAATTCGATAAAACCAATAATAATTACTTTATATCTCATCGGGTTACGGGCGGCCAGCCAGGCAAGAGAGCCAAGAACAAAGGCAAAAGATCCAATTATTCTTGTAAAATAAATATTTGCAGTGCTCCAATCGATAGCTCCACCATAAATTGCAATTGCGGTTTTTTGAAAATCAATCGAAAACATCAGCCCAAAACCAAAAATGAGATGGAAGAGGGCGATAAAAAGAAGGAGTGCTTTGAGAAAGTTAAGAGCATTCATTTGGCAGGGCCGTAAATTTGTTGTTATGCTGTTGACTGCATTCTTTCTGAGAAACCATCCACAGGTCTTTTCTCTACATCCCTTTGAAGGCAGGGAAATGAACAACATACCGAATGGAGAAAATAATGACCTGTCAACAGGATTGTAACCAGTTTGATCTGGCAATGGAACTCTTAATCGGGCTTGTAGAAGAACCTGCAGGTTTCATCTAAATAAGATGGAGGAATTACGATGGCGAAAAGCAATGATACGATTGCAGAGGAGATTAAAAATCTGCTTGAAAAGCAACCCCTTGCGGTGCTGGCAACCCAGGGGAACGGACAGCCCTATACAAGCCTTATGGCTTTTGCTTTCACGGAAGATTTACGCTTTATTGTGTTTGCAACGTCTCTTTCTACCCGTAAATACGAGAATATAAAAGGAGATTCCAGGATTGCTCTCCTTGTTGACGATAGATCAAATAATGGAGAGGATTTCCAGAACGCATCAGCTCTTACTATTTTGGGCGAAGCGTGTGAGGCTGCTTTAGAAAAAAGAGAGTATTACCGCGGCTTATATGTAAA
>JBFHIO010000221.1:0-4045 GCA_041596435.1 Desulforhopalus sp.
CACTGACCCCGCAGACGACTCTGCTTGATATTGGCAGTGGTCCCGGTACCCTTGCCCTGCCCATCGCCAGACGCGCCGCAGCCGTCACTGCGCTGGACTTTTCCGGCCGCATGCTTGAGCTGCTGGAGGAAAAGGCCACCGAACAGGGAATCAGCAATGTTATAACCAAAAAACTGGCATGGCAGGATGACTGGCAGGCAGCGGGAATCTCCCCGCACCACATCGCCCTCGCCTCCCGCTCCACCGCCGTGGCAGACCTGCCGGCCGCATTGAAGAAACTCAACACCTTCGCCACCGAGGCTGTTTTTCTCTCTGACCGCGTCAGCCCGACACCGTTTGAACCGGGTGCATACGAGGCCGTCGGCATTGAATTTCGCCCCGGCCCCGACTACATTTATACTTTGAACATATTATATAACATGGGCATCGTCCCAGACGTAAAGATACTGGAATTTGACAGGGTAAAACACTACGTCAACCTTGAAGAGGCACTGACAAGTTTTCTCTGGATGTTCGACACACTTAATGAAGAGCAGACCGCACGACTCTCCGAATATGTCCGCTCAATCAGCGTCAGCGAGCCGGACGGAAGCATCACTCTTACCCGCAGGACACCGCCGCGCTGGGCGCTCATCTCCTGGCAGAAAACAGACTCAACAAAAAAATAATGAAAGAAGAATACGATGTTATCATCGTCGGCGCAGGACACGCCGGCTGCGAGGCAGCGCTGGCCGCCGCCCGAATGGGCTGCAAAACGCTGCTTACTGTTATAAATATTGACACCATTGGTGCCATGTCGTGCAACCCCGCCATCGGTGGCCTCGCCAAGGGGCACCTGGTGAAGGAGATTGATGCCCTCGGCGGAGAGATGGCAAAGAATATTGACGCCACCTCCATCCAGTTCCGAATCCTCAACACCTCAAAAGGGCCGGCGGTCCGTTCCTCCCGGGCCCAGGCAGACCGCCTGCTTTACCGTCTGCGAATAAAATCGGTGATTGAAAACACCGACAATCTGACGGTGAAACAGACCATGGTCAGCGGTCTGCTCACCAGTGCAGACGACTCCCGCGTCACCGGCATAACGACCAGCCTCAATGAAGAAATTCCGGCGAAGGCAGTCGTCATCTGCACCGGCACGTTCCTCGGAGGGCTGGTGCATATCGGCCTTAAGCACTTTGCCGCCGGACGCCTCGGTGATCCAGCCTCGGCAGCCCTTTCCCGCTGGTTCCGTGAACACGGGTTTGAAGTGGGACGGATGAAGACCGGCACCGTGCCACGCCTCGACAGCCGCACTATCGATTATTCACAGCTTGAGCTCCAGAGCAGCGACATGCCGCCAGGCTTCTTTTCCTACTCCAGCTCTGGCGAATACACCCTGCCGCAGCGTCCCTGCCACATCACCTGGACCAACGAACGCACCCACGAGATTATCCGCGGAGGTATCGACCAGTCCCCGCTCTACGCCGGTATCATCCAGGGCGTCGGCGCCCGTTACTGCCCGTCCATTGAAGACAAGGTAATGCGCTTTCCTGAGAAACCGCGCCACCAGATTTTCGTAGAACCTGAGGGGCTGGATACCTGCGAAATCTACCCAAACGGCATTCCCACGAGTCTGTCACTGGCCACCCAGCAGGCGATGATCAACAGCATCCAGGGTTTTGAAAACGCGAAGATTATCCGCCCCGGTTACGCCATTGAATACGACTATATTGATCCCCTCGGCCTCCATCCCACCCTTGAGACAAAACGAATGGGAGGTCTCTTTCTCGCCGGGCAGATCAACGGCACGTCCGGCTACGAGGAAGCGGCGGCGCAGGGGCTGATGGCTGCGATCAATGCAGTGCGCCATATTCGCCAGGAACCTCCCTTTATTCTTGACCGCTCCGAAGCCTACACTGGTGTGCTCATTGACGACCTCGTCACCCTCGGCACAAAGGAGCCCTATCGGCTCTTCACATCCCGCGCCGAGTATCGCCTGCTGCTGCGGGAGGATAACGCAGATGCCCGTCTTACCGCCAAAGGATATGAAATCGGCCTGGTGAAACGTGACGCCTATGACCGTTTTCACACCAAAGAGGACAGCATTGTCTCCGGCATTGCCGCCCTCGAGCAGATTCATCTTACCCCGACCCCGACGGTCAACGAGTCTCTCGCGGCACTCAAATCTACCGAACTGAAGCAGAAGAGCTCCCTTGCGGAACTCCTCCGCCGCCCGGAACTGAATATTACAGCCTTTCTCCACCTTCCCCTCGAACCGGCCGACCGCGACACCGTCGCAGCTCTCAATGAGGGCACAGTGCATCACGAAGTGGAACTGCGGATAAAATTTAAAGGCTATATTGAGCGCCAGCAGGAGCAGGTTACCCGCTTCAAAAAGATGGAGAGCCAGCTCCTGCCCGATGATATGGACTACACGGTGCTTTCCGGTCTCTCCAACGAAGTCGTTGAGAAGCTCAATAAAATACGGCCGAAGTCACTGGGACAGGCGTCCCGAATCTCGGGCATCACCCCGGCGGCCATCTCCGTGCTGCAGGTACATTTGCGGCGTGTCTCCGCACGAGATAAGAGTTGACCTTGTTCATCTTCTTTTCAAAGGGGAGCTTGAAGGACTGGTCGTTCAAGCTCCCCCTGAAACCTGTATTTTTTTTCAGGATAACTTCTTCCCGAAACTGCCATGCACTATCCCCAGATTGACCCCGCCATATTCTGTCTCGGCCCGCTTTGCGTACGCTGGTATGGCCTGATGTATGTCCTTGGCTTTCTTGCCTCGTACTATCTTGTTAAACTGCAGATCAGGCAGTTTCATTTTACAGCCTTTGAGAAACATTTCGAGAATCTCAATGTCGTTCTCGTTATCTCCGTAATGCTCGGCGGACGGCTCGGCTACGTCTTCTTTTACAACTGGAGTTACTACGCCACCCATCCGCTGGAAATTCTCGCCACCTGGAACGGTGGGATGTCTTTTCATGGAGCCTGTTTCACCCTCATTATCACCGGCTATCTCTTTTGCCGATGGAAAAAGATAAATTTCTGGAAGACCGCCGATCTCTATATCGTCACAATCCCAATAGGACTTGGCCTCGGCCGGATCGGTAATTTCATTAACGGCGAGCTTTTCGGCCGGGTGACAACCTCGTCTCTGGGCATGGTCTTCCCTGACGGCGGCCCGCTGCCCCGCCACCCCTCACAGCTCTACGAGGCCGCTCTTGAAGGAATTGTTCTCTTTTGTATCCTCTGGATCCTGCGTCGCCGCCCCTGGCGCGGCCTTCCCAACTGGCCCCACGGCTCAATGCTGGCCTTTTTTCTCATCAGCTATGGCGTTTTCCGCATTTTCATTGAAAACTTCCGCGAGCCTGACGCCCAGCTGGGCTTCCTTTTTGCGCATATTACCATGGGCCAGCTCCTCAGCAGCGTGATGATTACCGGTGGAGTACTGCTCTGGCTCCTGCTTAAAAAGGTATCGGCAAAAACAGAAAAGAAATCTGCGCGTGAAAACAAAAATTCCTGAAAAACAAGCGTATGGCGGAGACAAGCCCTGCTTTTACAGTAAATCTTCTCTCGGCTATTTCGCAAAGTCCTTGACTTTATTGCCAAACCAGCCTTAATTATTTGGATTAGTTTTTTTAGAAAATGAATGATGGCTCAGTCAATCTCTGCTGTGCTGTACCTGCGGGTTCAATGAAAGAGAGTAGATCTCGTTCCAGTTCAAGGCGCAGAAAGATATGTCTGCTACAGGCAGATATTTTCACGTTTTGTGAGGCGGAACAAGAGACGCAAACTTCAGAGTTCCCGGGTTCTCAGTTCATACAAGGAGTTTCCCCATGATCCGCAAGTTTTTCCCTTTCCTCGGCTGGTTCGAGGAATACGATCTCGGCAAATTCAAGATCGATTTTATTGCCGGTCTCACCGTGGCACTGGTACTTATTCCACAGTCTATGGCTTACGCCCAGCTTGCTGGCCTGCCTGCCTATTACGGACTCTACGCCGCCTTTTTGCCACCAATGGTTGCAGCCCTCTTCGGCTCCAGCCGTCAGCTCGCCACTGG
>JBFHIO010000222.1:0-4044 GCA_041596435.1 Desulforhopalus sp.
AACAGCATCTGCCTCGAAATTTGTGCGCATTGATCAAATCAAGTTACGGTCACGGGATGGGTGGAACCTGTCCTTATTTTCAGGAAACTGATCTTATCCTGGCTGATGCGACCTGTGACGGAAAGAAAAAAATGTATGAATTGATGCGGCGGATTCGACCATTGCATCTGCTGCAACTCCCTCAAACCGCTGATACTGATGAGAGCAGGGACTACTGGCGGGGGGAAATTGTAAAAATAAAAAAGGTCATTGAGGAATTTTGCGATTGCGAGATTACTGATGCGGCAATGCGGGCACAAATCAGGCAGTACAACAAAATGCGAAGAACCGTAACCGCAATTTATAGCCTTAACTGTGGGCCGGTACCGCTTCTTTTTGGTCATGAACTTGATATCGTGACATCAACGGGCGGGTTTGAATGTAACCTGCCAGCGCGAATGGAGGAGATGGAGCAGGTGATAGAGCTTGCCAGGGAGCGGGGGAACACGGCAGAATATCAAGCCAGAGTTGCCGGCCGTCCGAGAATCCTGGTAACGGGATGTCCGACGACAAACATGAAGGTTGTTGATCTCATCGAAAACAGCGGTGGGATCGTTGTCTCACTGGAAAATTGCGGTGGACAGAAAACAATTGGTGAGCTGGTCGACGAAGACGCTCCGCCCCTTGAGGCTCTGGCAGATTGTTACCTGCGCATTGCCTGCTCGTGCATGAGTCCTAATCATCGTCGCCTGGTCTTGCTGAAAAAATTGATCAAAGATTATCGTATTGATGGCGTGATCGATATGATCTGGGACGGCTGTCACACCTATAACGTGGAGTCTTTTTTCGTCAAGGAGATGGTGGAGGGGATGGAGATTCCTTTTCTGCGTCTTACTACCGACTATGCCGAGTACGATACCGGGCAGCTGATGACCAGGATCGAAGGTTTTCTCGAACTGATGTCATAACGGAATTGAGACAAGACCTCCCCCAAAAAAAGGTGCAGAGGTCTTGTCTCCGGGATATTTTATGGCAACGGCTTTGTTCGGCCAGGCTTCTGTTACTTTCCTGCAACTCAGGCGGGGTGCTCCACTGAATGGAAGAAGTCTGTCAGAAATTCTCGACGCCAGCCCTGTTGCTGGGGCAGAGCGGCTTCTTTGTTGCCTTTTTTGCTGCAGAGAATGCGCGTTAATGCTTTAATCTCTCCGTTGTTGCCGAGCAGGCCGGGGGCGACTCCGAGAGTCTCTCCGGTGGTATTAATATAGTCGTGCAGTTCCGTCAGCATCTTCTCTTCCTGCCGATTCATCTTTTTCGGCCGCTTCTCACCAGGCAGAGCCGGCTCCCCGTCTGCATGCCATTTCGCCAGCAGGGCAATAAGTTCATCGCCGTAATTCTGGCAGGCCTTGTCGGAAATGGCGGTGCGTTCTTTTAACTCACTGCGGGATGTGGGCAGGGTATTACAGATATCGCACAGAATATTGTCGTGGAGAATATGGCCGCGCGGGCGGTCACGGGTCTCGGCAGTTTCTTCCCGCCACTCGGCAAGACGGCGCAGAACTTCACGGGCTTTCGGAGGCAGGCGATGTGCAGCTTTAATCTTTTTGCTGCGGTCGGTGCGCAGGAAGGTGTTGTAATTCTGCGGATGGTCAAGACGTTCCATCTCCTCCGCCAGCCATTTTTTCACTGCAGGCTCAACAATACGGGAAAGGAGAAGTACTCGCACTGCGCGCAGATAACGGACGTCATCCTGAGCGTAGCACACCTGTTTTTCTGTGAGCGGGCGCTTGAGCCAGTTGGTGCGGGTTTCGGTCTTGTCGAGATGGATGTCGAGCAGTGCCTCCACAAGATGGGAAAGTGAAAGGATTGCGGGGAAACCTGCAAAGCCTGCAGCGAGGCGGGTATCAAAAATGTTGCGCGGTGTCACACCTGTGGCCTGGGAGAGGATACTCATATCCTGGGAGGCATCATGGAAAATCTTTACCACTTTACTGTTGGCGAGCAGGTCGCCCAGGGGGGAGAGGTCGGTGATGGCCAGGGGATCGATAAGAAAGCAGGCCTCGTCGGAAAGACCAAGTTGAATAAGGCCGAGACGAGGGTAAAAAGTTCGTTCCCAGAGAAATTCGGTGTCCAGTGCCACGGCGTCTATGGTCATGGCGTGTTCCATCAGCTGTGCCAGTGCTTCGTTAGTGTCAATAATGGTTTTGAGTGCTCTCATGAGTTCCAGTTTCGCTCTGTAATCAAGCGATTGGTTGCGTGCATTTATCTTTAATTCGTAAAATTTGAACATCTAAAAAGCCACACCATGAATGAAAAAACAAGCCTTATTCCCAGAGCGGGGAATTTCACAAAGATTGCGCATGGAGGGTCCCCCTGTATTGACTTCCCGCCAGTTTCGCTTTAGATTTGCGGCTCGTATTGTCTGCATCTTGAAAGAGGATGTCCCTTTTTCGATTTCATTATTGCGGGTGGTTGCTTTCTGCAGCTCTTTCCGGGATCGAAGCTGGTTCCATCTATTTCCCCGGCTCTTGAGGTTCTATCGATCATATGTCTAATCCACTGGCGCGACTCGGCGATACAGCCCTCTATGTTCTTGAGGATCTTGGCTGGATGACGAACTTTTTCTTCCAGGCAATCCTCGGTATTTTTAAACGGCCATTTCGCTTCTCAGAACTGCTCAGGCAGATCAAATTCATCGGCTCAGGGTCGATGGTGGTTATTTTTTTCACTGCTCTTTCTACCGGAATGGTACTGGGGCTGCAGGGTTACTATTCGCTGAATCGCTTCGGTGCTGACGGTTTCCTCGGCTCAGCGGTTTCTCTTTCCATTATTATGGAACTTGGACCTGTGCTTACGGCATTGATGGTGGCTGGCCGGGCTGGATCCGCCATGTCTGCTGAACTCGGGATTATGCGAATATCAGAGCAGATTGATGCTCTGCAGTGCATGGCGGTTGATCCCTACCGATATCTCATTACCCCTAAATTCCTTGCTGCATTGATTTCCATTCCGTTGCTGACTGCACTTTTTGATGTGGTGGGAATCTTTGGCGGTTACCTTGCGGGGGTGAGCATGATGGGCGTGAGCCCCGGAGCATATTTTGAGGGGATGCGCAGCAGTGTTACGAACCATGATATCTGGCTGGGGGTGGTGAAGTCCTTTGTGTTTGCCTGCCTTGTTGTGTGGATCTGCTGTGGTCGTGGATTTTTTGTGCAGCAGATTCGCGGTGCCGGATTTGGTGCTGAATCGGTGAGCCGAATGACCACTCAGGCGGTGGTCCTCTCTTCCATCTCTGTGCTGGTTTTCGATTATCTTCTGACCGCAGTCCTGCTCTGAGAGGGAATTATGAGTGAAAATGTCATAGAGTTTGTCAATATATGTAAGAGTTTCAAGCGCAAGGACGGCTCAGTACAGCGTGTCCTGGATAACATCAGCTTTACCATTCCCGCCGGGAAGACGACCGTTATTGCGGGGGGGAGCGGGCAGGGGAAAAGTGTTACCCTGAAGCTGATCATGCGTCTTCTTGATGCAGACTCGGGGGCTATCCTTATTGATGGCGAAGATATCACCGGCATCCGTGGGCGGAAATTAAACCAGTTGCGAACCCGCTTCGGGATTCTTTTTCAAAGTTCAGCTCTTTTTGATTCGTTGACTGTCTTTGAAAATGTTGCGATGCCCTTGCGTGAGCGAACCAGGAAAAGCGAGAAAGAGATTTGTTCTCAGGTGATGGAAATGCTTGCGCGGTTTGATCTGGCAGGGCACGAGTTGAAGTATCCTGCTCAGCTCAGTGGTGGAATGAAAAAGCGCGTGGGGCTGGCGAGGGCAATGATGCTCACACCTTCCATTATGCTTTTTGATGAACCTACAACTGGTCTGGATCCGGTGATGACAGGAGAAATTTATCATCTTTTTGCGCGTACACAACGGCAGTATGGGTTTACCTCTGTTATCGTCAGTCACGATATTCCCAAGGTGTTCAACCTTGCTGACAATGTGATTCTTCTTAATCATGGAAATGTGGACGTTTTTGACAGTCCAGAGGCAATTCAGTGGTCTGAAAAAGCGGAA
>JBFHIO010000223.1:0-4034 GCA_041596435.1 Desulforhopalus sp.
AGATTGCTCCTCCGACTATCAATCTGGACGAACCGAGTCCGGAGTGTGATCTGGATTACGTGCCTGGTAAAGCTCGTAAGATGGAGATAAAGGCTGCCATGTCCAATTCCTTTGGTTTTGGTGGTACCAATGGATCTTTGATTATGAAACGAATCTAAAAAAGAATTGTTTTTCTGGAGAGTACAATGAAAATTGCAGTAGGGTCGGACCATGGAGGTTTCCTTCTGAAGCAGGAGGTGGCCAGGTTGATCAACTCTCTGGGACATGAGGTCTTGGATATGGGCTGTGACAACGAGGATTCTGTGGATTATCCGGACTATGCCGCCAGGGTTGTGGCTGAGATAGAGGCCGGGCGGAGCGAAAAAGGTATTCTCGTTTGTGGAACCGGTATCGGGATGTCAATTGCTGCGAATCGTTCAAAGAAAATTCGCGCGGCTCTCTGTCATGATCTTGAAACAACCCGATTGAGTCGTGAGCATAACAACGCCAATGTCCTCTGCATGGGCGGGCGGATCCTTGATACGGCTCTTGCTCTGTCAATGGTGGAACTCTGGCTTAGTACTGAATTTGCCGATGGACGACATCAGCGGCGTATTGACAAAATGAGCTGAAAACATATGAAAAGCAGACCTGCAGTATACACTGCATCAATACATCCTCTGTGGCGTGATTGGGGCAGTGGTGTTCAGCGTTTTGCTTCAGGATGTTAATGGAGGCCGATTTCGTGTTATGCGGAATCGGCCTTTGCTGTATTTCAAAGAGGTAGATGCATGAAGTGTCCGTGGTGTGAACATCTTGATAACAAGGTTATTGATTCCCGCTTGAACAAGGATGCGACGATTACCCGCAGGCGGAGGGAGTGTCTTGCCTGTGGTCGGCGCTTTACGACCTACGAACGGCTGGAAGTCATGTTGCCGTTGCTGGTGAAAAAGGATGGTCGCCGGGAGCCCTGGGATAGACAAAAGTTAACAGCGGGATTGGAGAAAGCGTGCCAGAAGCGTAATGTCAGCCGGGATAAAATTGATTGTTTTGTAGATGATATTGAGCATAAACTGCAGGACTATAGTGCCAGAGAGATCCCTTCCAAGGTTGTGGGAGAGTGGGTGATGGAGGGTTTGCCGGCTCTTGATGAAGTTGCTTACGTACGTTTTGCGTCTGTATATCGGCAGTTCAAGGACGTGAATGAATTTATGTCCGAACTAAAGAGCCTGCTTGATTCCCGGGATCTGTG
Source organism: Desulforhopalus sp. (assembly GCA_041596435.1). Lineage (GTDB taxonomy): Bacteria > Desulfobacterota > Desulfobulbia > Desulfobulbales > Desulfocapsaceae > Desulforhopalus. The sequence goes on from JBFHIO010000223.1 coordinate 1,232, forward strand.
ATGGAAGATTCAAAAGATGACAAATTCATGGCATTGGCTCTCACTGAGGCAAAGAAAGGGCTCGGACGTACATCCCCTAACCCCTGCGTTGGTGCTGTAATCGTCCGGGATGGACGGCTGCTTGCCACCGGGTGGCATAAGAAAGCGGGTACGCCGCATGCGGAGCGCAATGCGATAGCCAACGCTCTTGCCGCCGGGGAGGAATTGCAGGGGGCGACGATTTACGTTACTCTTGAGCCCTGCAGCCATACGGGACGAACACCTCCCTGCTGTGACGCACTGATCCAGTACCATTTTTCCAGAGTGGTAGTGGGGATGGGGGATCCAAACCCGCTGGTAAATGGTCGCGGAATTGCACTGCTCAGGGCTGCTGGAATTGAAGTGACGTGTGGGGTGCTTGAGGATGAATGCCAGGCGATTAACCGACCCTTCCTTAAATATATAACTACAGGTCGCCCATGGATGATCATGAAAGCCGGTCTCAGTCTTGATGGTCGTTTGAACTACAGGCGTGGGGAATCTGGCTGGATGACCGGGGAGGAATCTTTACACCGGGTACACCAGATTCGTAACAGTGTGGATGCCATTATGGTGGGGCGGGGAACTGTGGCCGTGGATGATCCTTCTCTGACCACCCGGCTGCAGGGCGAAGAGACCGGGAAGGATCCGGTTCGGATTATTCTTGACTCAAATCTCTCCCTGTCGGCTGACAGAAAAGTTTTTCATCTTGAATCAGATGCTCCAACACTGGTCTTCTGTGGAGACGATGTCCCGGAGGCAAAACGGAGAGTTGTTGCACGACCGGGAGTTGAGGTCTGCAGCGTCGAGCGAGATTCCTGCGGGCTGAATCCTGGTTTGTTGCTTGATGAGCTGGGGCGGCGGGAGATCTGTTCGGTTCTTGTTGAAGGTGGTGGAGCGCTGCATGCGACTTTGCTGGGCAGGCATCTCTATGATGAAGCCGTGCTCTTTTACGGGCCACTGCTTGCCGGTGACGGAGGAACACCGCTCCTTGAGGGCTGGAGTGCAGGAAGTCGGGGGGGAGCTCCCCGCATCAGTTCACCGGAGTATGAATACCCCGGTGGTGATTTGATGATTCGCGGATTACTGGAATATCCATGAAGCCTTCACTTCTTCTCTCTCTTAAGCCAGACTTTGCAGGCCTCCATGTCCGGGAATGTCAGGGAGAGCGTCACATCATCTCTCTCGAAAGAGGGAGAGTGATTTAACTCTGCTCTTGATGGCAGTCCGAGCTTGCGAACTTCTTCCCGAAATGTTTTCTCTCGGGCGGAAGACTCGGCAAGTAAATGTTGTTGAAGGGTTGCATTGAGATGCTGTATCTTCTGAGGAACGTTGAGCTGCTCGTGGTTCAGAATTTCTTGAATTTCCTGCACATCAAGCAATCCTCCAATGCTCTTCCCTTCCTTGCCTGCGCAGTCACGTAACTGTTGAAAAAGGCGCTTCTGTTTTCCTCCCCCCAAATCCCACTCTCGAAAAAGTTGAAGGAGGCGGTGCCGATCTTCAGGGTTCGGCAGCTGCTGTAATTCTGCGAAGATCTGCAGGGAGAGTCGGTTGTGATGAATGTCTCTGAGAATCTCTATCGGCTGTGTATGCAGTTGCGCGAGCAGCTCCACTTCGGCTTGTTTCCGCGATAACCCCAGACCCCGAATAAAATACTTCTTTAATTCCTCTCCCCCCAGTTCTTCCGCAAGCTGTAAAAAACGGAATTTTTCCACAGGAGAGAGTTCTCCTGTGATCTTCTGGTCTTCAAGAATAAGGGTCATGAGTGCTGCAGGTTCGGTTCCTTTTTTGACGATGCCACAACTGATCTGCTTCAGACCTGTCTGCTCAGCATATTTCAATCGACGATAACCACAGAGAAGTTGATACTTTTCATCTGACTGCATTACTACAGGAGGATGAAGTATTCCTGTCTGCCTGAAAGATTCTTCAAGTTCCTGACTTCTTTCATCTCGAACCCATGGATGTAGATTCCAACGTGAATCTGTAGAAATATCGACGAGTTTAATTGTATCCCAGCTGTGGAATATGTTCATTGTTGTATCTCCCATAAAAAAGAAAACCCTCTGAACACAACATTCAGAGGGTTTATTGCTTGATTAACTCAAGTATATAATCAGGACGTGCCGTTTATCTTATCTCTCAGTATTCCGGAGGGCTTAAACGTTACTACTCTGCGGGCATCCAGGGTCAGTTCATCACCGGTCTGGGGATTTCTTCCTCTGCGGGCATTCTTTTGTTTTACATGAAATTTACCAAAACCACTGAGGAGAAGATCCGAACCATCAATCAGAGATTCCTTGCTTATTCTGAGGAAGGCTTCAACTGATTCCGTGGCCTGCGCTTTGGTCAAAGAATTGTGGTTTTTGTACACCTGCTGGATTAAATCCGCCTTTGTTAGAGTCATGCGTGGTCCTCCCTGTTCACGGCTGTTCACGCGACAACAAAAAAATTGTTCGTCAACAGGCCTTTTATGGTTCGTTCACCATCTACAGAAAATCCCCGATAATATCTATAATCAGCATAACCTGTTCAGAAGTAAAGTCAACTTAAACAGGTATGTCTTAAATCCTAAGGACATGTCGTAAAATCAACCAGTTCGGCCCTCTCTATTTCCTTTCTGAAGCATTAACCTGTTTAATATCATGTAGATATATAAGATGAGCTGTCCCGGCTGTAAAACGAAGAGAGAGGAGGACCGGGTGCTGTGGAAAAAAATATTTTTTGGGCTACATCATGACACTGGAAAGTTTAAAGATAGGCAGGTACATGGCGACAACGATAC
>JBFHIO010000224.1:0-4016 GCA_041596435.1 Desulforhopalus sp.
CGCTGTACTTCGGGCCGCCATGCACCATGCGATGTCCCACTGCAGTCAGCGTTTTGCAGTCAGGGTTCTCCTCAATCCAGTCGATCAGTTTAGCCACGGCTGCCGTATGGTCTGTTGCTGTCACCGATTGCGAAAGACTGTCCTCGGGGCCTGGGCCTGTAATCTGCAGGAGGGTCTCCGACTGTCCGATACGATCGATTTTGCCCGACAATATCCGCCTCAGCTGGTTACCGACCTCAAAGAGTGCGAACTTAATGCTCGACGAACCTCCGTTGAGCGTCAGGATGCGTGGGGTGTCAGACTGCATGGATGGTTTCATGATAGTGTCTCCCGATCAATCATTTATTCAAGGGACCCTGAAGATCTTCCAGGAAGACCTTCGCCACACGGTATGATCTGTGTCGTATCGTGCGTTTTGGGCTGCGGTCCCCGCAGCTTTGCAGAGAGAGCTTCCTGCTACGCTGAAGTGCAGCATAATCCCGTTTTGCTCCAGACTCAGGCTCCAATTGACCGTTTGTCTGGCGTTTTCACCTTCATTTTTCTCTAATAAAAGAAAAATATGAATTTATCTTGATAAAAAAGGCTGATTTTCCGCTTTTATTAAGGTTATTTTTATAAAATTCCCCTTAATATTAAATGCCATTTTCCGAACCTCTTCTGGTATGGAAACAAATATTTCCCAATTTACAACCTTATCCAGTTTGACAAGTGGATGATGGTTGGTGCCATCAATACGACTGAGACGCACTCCGAAGTCGAGAAAACCGAGTCCTTCCATGATGAGCTCCTGAAAAGGAGGGTCCTTTGACTAAGGCCAATCCTTAATTTTATCACTTCATAATAATTTTGCCTCTCTTTTCAACAACTTGTTTAACGGTGATCCCAGCCCGCATCCCTTGCCCAGGTGAGGGGTTTGCTGTAGCAACCGCATAGTGTCCTTATTCTGTCCTTTTTTAAGAATGACAAGGCCTGAAAAAAAAGATGTATTCAAGGAATTATCATCGGAGGCAAGCGCGGGATTCCGATATCAGCCATATGTCCGGTGTAATTTTTCTCCTGTTCCTTGAATATGCACGAAACATAAAATTCCCTTATGAAGGGGGAATCTTTTCCCTTACATCGTGTAAACGACCATTCCTTTGTTTCGGATACTATTAATTTCGCAGGCATATATTGAGTAACTCTTTGATATTATTATAAAGGCTGACGTATTCTGGTTTTCTGGCATGGTATTCAACATGTTTATAACGAGAGTTCGTGAGCGCAATGCTGTAGACTTTTTTACAGAAAACCGTGGGCTGAGGTTGTCTGAGTCCTGTTGTTCCTCCAACGACGATCTGCTTCTTTTTTTTGATTTATTTTGATATAGTGTTTTATGTAAGGTTTCGTTTATGGCAGCTCGTTTATAGCCTTTGGACACAGCATGACAACTTTTCAGAAAATAAATCTGAGCCTTCCTTTCCTCAAAAATACAGTCTTCTTCAGCTGGCTGCAGAGACTATGCACTTATTCTATGAATTCAGGGGTGACTTACTGCTGTTAACAATCTTCTAATGAAGGTATGCGGTGAAAAAAATCGCGGGTACCACTATGAAAAATACAGCAGGTATTGCCAATACAGGAAAGGTGCTCCTGGTTCGAGGGAGCGTAGTCGATATCCATTTCGAGGGGCGTTTGCCGCCCATCTATTCACTGCTGCACGCCAATGGCGGGGCAATTATCATAGAGGTTCTCGCTCAACTTGATGTACATCGCGTCCGTGGCATTGCTCTTACCCCTGCTCAGGGGCTTGCCCGCGGAGATGTGATTGAGGATACGGGCGGGCCTCTGAAGGCACCGGTCGGCAAGGGAATTCTTTCGCGGATGTTTGATGTCTTCGGGAACCCTATAGACCGGCAGCCGGCACCGACCGATGTCGTATGGCGTTCAGTCCATCGCAACCCGCCAACTCTGGCGCAGCGCTCTTCCAAATCCGAAATTTTTGCAACAGGGATCAAGGTCATTGATGTTCTGGTTCCACTGGAACGTGGCGGCAAGGCCGGTCTTTTCGGCGGAGCGGGTGTTGGCAAGACTGTTTTGCTCACCGAAATGATTCATAACATGATCGGGCATGAGGAAGGGGTCAGCATTTTTTGCGGAATCGGCGAACGCTGCCGCGAAGGAGAGGAGCTGTACCGCGAAATGCGGGATGCAGGTGTTTTGCCGAACATGGTGATGATCTTCGGGCAAATGAACGAACCACCCGGAAGCCGTTTCCGGGTAGGGCACGCAGCCCTGACCATGGCTGAATATTTTCGAGATGATGAGCAGCGTGACGTGCTCCTGCTGATCGATAACATCTTTCGGTTTATTCAGGCCGGAATGGAAGTATCAGGTTTGATGGGGCAAATGCCCTCACGTCTGGGATATCAGCCGACCATGGGCACGGAGCTTTCTCATCTTGAGGAGCGCATCGCCAATACCGACGCTGGGGCCATCACATCCATCCAGGCGGTCTATGTGCCGGCAGACGATCTGACTGATCCGGCTGCAGTCCACACCTTTTCGCATCTCTCGTCATCCATCGTGCTTTCACGCAAGCGGGCAGCCGAAGGACTTTATCCCGCCATCGATCCGCTGCAATCCAGCTCCAAGATGGCCACCCCCGGCATTATTGGAGAACGGCATTATAGCCTGGCACGGGAAATAAGGAAAACGTTTGCCCAATACGCGCAACTCAAAGACATCATCGCCATGCTCGGCCTCGAGCAACTCTCATCTGAAGACCGCAAAGTCGTCGCCCGTGCCCGCCGGCTGGAGCGCTTTCTCACCCAGCCATTTTTCACAACCGAGCAGTTTACCGGCCTGACAGGGAAGCTCGTTTCCCTCGAAGATGCTTTAGACGGTTGTGAGCAAATCTTAAGTGATGAATTGAACGACTACCCTGAAAGTGCATTTTACATGATTGGAACCATTGATGAGGTCAGGAAAAAGAGCCCTGGCCCGGAAAAGGAGGTCGAAAATGCAGCCGCCGCTCATGACGCTTAAAATTCTCCTGCCTTTTCAGGTCTTCACCGAGAAAGCCGGTATTACGCGCATCGTGGCTGAAACCCAGGCTGGCTCGTATGGGTTCCTGCCCCAGAGACTCGACTGCATCGCGCCTCTCGTGCCCGGAATATTGATCTATGAAAACGAAGAAGAGGGCGAGGTGTACGTGGCTGTCGATGAAGGTGTCCTGGCGAAAGTGGGACCAGATGTCTCTGTTTCGGTGCGCAATGCCATTGGCGGAACAGATCTCAGGCAATTGCGTGCAGCAGTTGAGAAAGAGTTTCTCGCTCAGAGCGAACGGGAGCAGAGCATTCGTTCTGAGCTGGCGAAAATAGAAAGTGGTTTCATCCGCCGCTTTGTGGAGTTTCAACATGGCTGATCAAACCGAAAAAAATCCCGTGACGCCGGAGACGCCGCTCTGCGAGGAGATTGGCAGGAAGGCCAGGAACAAGCTCCGGGCGCAGCGAAAGACCACTCAGAACGTCTGGTTTGGTCTGGGGATGATGGGGCTCGTCGGCTGGTCGGTGGTGGTTCCAACCCTGCTTGGCACGGCACTTGGCATCTGGCTGGATGCGAGAGGTTCTGGAAGCCATTCCTGGACGTTGATGCTGCTGGTTGCCGGTCTGGGACTTGGCTGCCTGAATGCCTGGCACTGGGTGGCAAAAGAAGACAGTGAAATACAGAAAGACCAGGAGGATACTGATGAATGAGGTATTGACGCTGCTACTTGTAACTTTGGCAGGTTTTGTTCTCGGGATACTGTTTTTCGGCGGCTTGTGGTGGACTGTACAGAAGGTGCTTTCATCGAGTCGACCGACCCTGTGGCTTCTTGGAAGCCTGGTGCTGCGAACGACTGTTGTTCTCGCTGGTGTGTATGTTGTTGCCCGTGATGACTGGCAAAAGGTAATGTTTTGTCTGGCTGGATTCCTCATCGCGCGAATCATCATCACCCGATATACCGGTATGCAGAAAAAACAGCATATCCTTCC
>JBFHIO010000225.1:0-3993 GCA_041596435.1 Desulforhopalus sp.
AGGAGCGGGTAACGTCGATCTTTACACCTTCAGCAACTTCAAGGGTGATCACAAGGTCGCTTATGTCGACAATGGTACCGATCACTCCACCAGTGGTGGCAACACGGATACCCCGCTTCAGAGAAGCAAGGAACTGTTGATGAAGCTTCGCCGTCTTTTGCTGCGGACGGATAAGCAGAAAGTAAAAAACAATACCAATCAGAATCAAAGGGACAAACGAACCCAGTGCGTTGGGGGCGCCGGCTGCGGCAGGAGCCGCGTCGGCGGCATAAGCAACACCTGTAAACATGGAAAACCTCCTCAGATAAGTGTGGGGAAAATTATAGGGTTAAATTATACAAAGATACTCATTCCGTCTCAAGGGCGCTATAGAAATCTTTACGGAAATCAGCGTAGCGGTCTTCCTCAATAGCCCTGCGGATATCGGCCATCAGATGCAGGTAAAAATGCAGATTGTGGATGGTATTCAGATGGCTGCTGAGTATCTCCCTCGCCTGAAAAAGGTGACGCAGATAACCCCGGGAATAGTTACGGCAGGTATAACAGTCACAACTCTCATCTATCGGCCCCTGATCGTCCTGAAAGCGGGCATTCTTGATGCTGATTTTACCTTTACGGGTAAAGAGTGATCCGTTTCGGGCATTACGGGTGGGCATGACACAGTCAAACATGTCTATCCCCCGCCACACGCCTTCCACAAGGTCCGCGGGGGTGCCGACGCCCATAAGGTAGCGAGAATAGTTCGCCGGCATGTGAGAGGTGGTTTCCTCGGTCATGTCCAGCATCATCTGCTTCTCTTCCCCCACACTCAGACCGCCCACGGCATAGCCGTCAAAACCGATCTCCTGCAGCGCCTCTATATGGGCTTTGCGCAGATCGGGAAACATTCCCCCCTGAACAATGCCGAAGAGCAGACGGTCCCGTTTTGTGTGAGCCTCACGGCAGCGTGCCGCCCAGCGGGTGGTGAGGTCAGTTGAGCGAACTGTTTCCTCGCGGGTCGAAGGACAGGGGATGCAGGTATCAAGACACATCATGATGTCAGAACCAAGACTCTGCTGCACATCAATAGCAATCTCTGGACTGAGAAACAGCTTTGAGCCATCAAGATGGGAACGAAAAGCTGCACCCTCCTCGGTAATTTTGGCGAGTTTCTTCAGGCTGAAGATCTGAAACCCGCCGGAATCGGTAAGAATAGATCCTTTCCAGTTCATGAATTTATGCAGACCGCCAAAACGTTCCACCCGTTTGTGCCCCGGTCTGATAAAGAGATGGTAGGTATTCCCAAGGATTATCTGCGCCCCTGCATCAAGCAGATTCTCCGGGGTAACAGCCTTCACCGTTCCCTGAGTACCAACCGGCATAAAGACCGGCGTCTCGATAACACCCTGACGGGTTCGAAGCTGACCTCGTCGTGCAGCGCACTCCGAAGAAGTTTTAAGTAGTGTAAAAGGTGATTGTTCCATGAAATTCTCCTGCGGCAGGGGTGAAATCGAGGTAAAATAAGGTCTTGCTGACACAACATGGTGCCCATCCTACAAAATCGAGAAGAAAACTTACATCGAAAACAGGATGATCAATTGCTTTTTCCTCTTTCCAGACAGCCTTTCTTATTATATCATAAGAAAATATTGGAGGGATGGAAAATATACTGCCCATGACATCTTGAAATCCTGTAAGAAAGGGGTGTCACGCAAACCCACCCGTTATAATAAAAGACAGCCAATGCACACGATACTGCTTTTCACCCACACGCCGAAAGTTAAAGAGCAACTCACCCGCACTCTTGAGGCCTGGGAGGCGCGCCCCCTGCTGCTCTCCGCGGGTGCCGGGACCGATCCTGGTGAACTGATGAACAGTCGCAGTGTCGGGCTTGTTGTCCTCGAGCTCCCTGCCAGCGGCGAGTCTCCTCAAAAGACGCTCTCCCGGCTCACACGCCGCTTTCCCTGGCTGCCTTTCATTGTAGTAACCACTCGACGACTCAGCACCATCCAGGAAATGGTCCTGGCCAACGGAGCCAGTGCCTGTATTCCAATTCCACTGGTCGGCAATGATCTGGTGCTCGAAGCAAAAAATCTGCTTGAGGTGAAAGAGTATGGCCCGCTGCAGAGCATCCCCTTGCACAGTTATCTGCAAATTCTCGAAAGCGAGCACACCACCTGTACCCTTGAGGCAGCAGGCCGTGATGGTAAAAAGGGCTGGCTGTTCCTGAAACACGGAACCCTCATTGATGCTGAAACAAAAGCCCTTACTGGAGAAGACGCTGCACTGGAAATCATGGGATGGCCTTACCTCCAGCTCAGACTGCGCTTTTTCAACGAACAACGCAGCCTGCAAATTCATCGACCGGGCCTGGAACTTATTATGGAGGCTTTCGAAAAACGCTCTGAACAGGAGAAAAGAGATTCAGGGGCCGGATTCGCCAGGAAACATCAGCTTGCCCTGAAACATCTCTTCACTCTGGACACCCCGGTTTCGGTACACCCTGGAGCAGATGTGACCCTGCAGCTGCAGGGAAAACAAACGCCTCTCTCCGCCACCGTTGTGGGTATGTTGCAGGACAACTGTTTCATTGTCACCACCCCGCAGCCGGAACGAGATTTTGACAGTGATGAAATGGACCGTGTCCTTATCAAATTTATTCACAATGGGCGGGCATGGATGTTCAAGGCAAGTTTGCTTCAACAGGTTCGGGGGACAACACCCCTGCTCATCTTCGACTATCCCTCTGTGCTGCACTACCACGAACTGCGCAAAGCGAAACGAACCTCAATTTTTGTCCCCTCCACCTTCCACTTTGAAAATAATGGAGAGTTCTACGGGGCCCTGATTGATCTCAGCGCAGCAGGCAGTCTCTGTCAGATAAAACACCACCCGGAGCGTCCCCTGCCAGTGATAAAGCCCGAGACACCAATGCTGTTGCGTTGTCTGCTGCCGGGGATCAAAGAAGAACAGATGATCAACTGCCGGGTGCGTAACGTCAACGTCACAGAGGAGACGACCAATGTCGGAGTGGAATTTGAGAAAATGCCGACCTATCTCTCAAGCATCATCAGCCGTTATCTCTATTCTCAGGATAAGAAATCCCGCAGTTTCGGCTGAGAGCTTTCTGAATAGAGAATCTCCGTCAGCTCCCGTAATTCTCTTTCCCGTCCGGCGAGACTTTCCACAAGAAGAAACTGGCGTGACGCCCGCAGGCGGTTGAAACCATCGCCCTTTCCACGAAACCAGCGGTTTCCCTCAAGGTGGTCAGTAAGAAAACGCAGTCCCAGTTCAAAGCTGATCAGCAGGAAGCTGTCATACACAAGAGATGCCTCCTCTTCTTCCATCTGCACTCCCGGGAAATAACCACCGAGAATCCCGCGAAAGACAGCAGTATCAACCCCGGGGGGCTGGCTGCCTTTCTCTCCACCGGGATTGCAGCAGGAGCGCAGACAGTCACCAATATCACTGAGCCGGACCCCGGGGCCCACCGTATCCAGGTCGAGCAGTCCGCTCGCCCTGCCCTTCTCGTCAAAGATAAAATTATCACACTTGGGATCTCCATGAACCCCCTGCACCTGCGATACTCCGTTGCTGCGGGCCTGTTCAAGGCGATCTGAAAATGTACGGTAACGCTCCACACTCTCCGCACAGGCAGAATCAAGGCGGTTCGGTGCCACTTTCCGCGCGCGATCATACGCCTCGAGGTATTTCGGCAGATTGTGGAAATCAACGATGGGCTCCATGAGCTCCGTCACCGGAACAGTTGCCAGCAAAGTGTGGAAACGGCCGAGAACCCCCCCCAGGGAACGGGCCTGATCTTCGCCCGTCAGATGACTGTAATTGCGGTGAGGCAGATACTCCAGCGCCCGCCAGAATCCGCCATTCCTGTCAAGAGCGAAGGCGTCTCCCGCCGTAGTTCGCAGCGGTGCGGCAAAACGCAGTCCAGAGTTAGAAGTAAACCGTCCTGCCACCCGGAAGTAGTTTTGCGCCACCTCCTGCGGGTGGAGAAAA
>JBFHIO010000226.1:0-3982 GCA_041596435.1 Desulforhopalus sp.
ACCGCTCTGGATCACCCAGAGCCTCATCCATGGCTGCGGCAAGGTCTTTCGCATCTCCCGGTTTCACGAGCCAGCCGGTCTGCCCTTCCACTACCGTCTCAAGGGAGCCACCATGCCCCGTGGCAATCACCGGGCGGGCCATGGCCATTCCCTCAATGGCAACCTTGCCGAAGGCTTCCGGCTGAGTGGAAGAAGAGATGATAATATCGGCGAGCAGATAGGCGGCAGGCATATCGCTGCAATGCCCCACCATCTTCACCCGCTCACTCAGACCGCGACTGGAGATGAGATCACGCAATTTCCGCGAGTATGCCGGATTTTCATCCGTGTCCCCTATAATAAGGCAAATGGCATTATCGCACCGCAGGCTGGCCATGGCCTCTATCAGGACATCCTGGCCTTTTAACAGGGTTATACGGCCGGGAAGGATAATGACACGTTTTCCTTCCTGCCCCTGCAGCCATTGTTTCTTCAGCCGCTCCATCCGCTCCGCCGCAACATGATCGGCACTGAAGGCCTCCGTCGCAAAACCGCCGTGGATCAGACGAAGTCTCCCTTTATCTGTTTTATAATGCGTGCAGATATGTTCGTAAATTGATTCAGAAACAGCAACAACCCTTTCACCGCGAGTCATAATTCGCGAATAGGAGTTGATGGAGTAAAAGCCGTGAAAGGTCGTGACCAGCGAGGGCCGCAGACATTTCGGTAGAGAACGCCAGGCAAGCCAGCCTATCCAGGCGGGAAGTCGCGAGCGCAGGTGCAGAATATCAATGTGTTCGGAGAGAAAAAATTTGCGCAACTTCCATACATAGGGAATACAGCGCGGATTTTTATCACCAATTCCAGGCCAGCAGAGATGAACACACCCGGCCTTTTCCAGATGGGTGACAAGACGGCCCCCTGCAGAGATGACAATGGATCGATGTCCCTGTCTGGCGAGATAAATCGCCAGATCAACGGTTTCACCTTCGACACCGCCCTCCTCAAGTTCAGGGAGGATCTGTACTATTGTTAGTTTCCGGGCCACCATTTTTCCAATATAATATCGGCGCAGCGCTGCGCCTCGTTAAGCACAGCCGACGGGGCTCTGTGCAATTCACCTTTACGCCAGTCGGCGAAGGTACACACATAGCCCCTCTCCTCCAGCATCCTCTCATTATAGGCGTGTTTCCCCTGCGGATCCTTCCAGTGGATGGAAAAGATATTAACCCGACATCCAGAGGAGAGTGCCTCATAGAGCATGGAGATGGAATCACTCGTCAGCCACACCTCAGAAGCAAGGTCATACTGTCTCTCAATCCACCCCTTTTCTGTCTCCTTCCAGTGAAAAAACTGCACGCCATATTCCCTGCAGAGCCGGGCCACTGCCTCAGAAGTACTCTCCGGGGTACGGGGGGAATTGGTAACAACCCAATGCCCCTCACCTTTCAACACCTCCTCAAGCTGCGAGGAAAGCAGTGCTTCATCCCATTCCAGCCAGGGATTGAGACCGCCGATACAGATAAGACCTTTTCCCTCCTCATGTTCCCCTCTGTCAACACAGGAACTGGGCGCACCAAGAGTAGAGATAATATTCTCCGCCGGTGCCACACGGTCGTGCCCGGGGACAAAACAAAGGCTGAAGAGATGGCGAAAGCCGTGCCCCGGGGTCATGCAGGTACATACCGGAACAGCAAATCTTCTGCCAAGGGCAAGAGCCGTAAGATGTGTCTTGCCTCCGGTACAGAGAATAAGGTCTACCCCGGTAATCGACTGCCATCTCCGGCTGAAACAGGGAAGGAAAAAACCGACAAGATCCTTCAGCTGAGAAACAGCATCGCACCCCACATTTAATGATGTCAGTTTTACCTCACAACGACGCCTGAGAGCGGCAACGATTCCGAGGGTCTGCTTTTCGTGGCCGGGCCGACCATCGACAACAGCAAGAACATGAAGCACGGCAATACCTTTTCCGGGAGAAGTTGGTGAAGGATAAAATTGTCATAAGGGGACCTTGAATAATCTTGTATTTCGTTCATATTCAAGGCTCAGGAGGAAATTTACCGCAGGCATAACTTTGATATCCCGAGGATAAATTTTTGACTGCAGCGAAAAAGATGGGCAAAAGACTGGTTATTCAATGTTCCCATAAAAAGAGCGGGTATTTCAGTCCCCCAAAATACCCGCAAGGCCTTCATAATACCAGAAAAAACTCAGCGTTCCGTCTCCGCAGGCGGCTTCCCATATCCCTGAGGACGGGGACGCCCCGCCCCGCCGGGAGGTCCTGAAGGACGGCGCCCGCTTCCTGCCAGTTTAAGCACAATATCATTGGCGTTGTGCAGCCGTTTGGAAAGCGAGGAAAAGAGATGACGCGAAACATCTGGATATTTCTCGATGAGCTCATCAAGCTTGTCACCAGGATAACGCTTCACCGTGCTTCGTCCCATACTGATAATTGACGCAGTTCGTTCTTCACCAGTGATGGCCGCCATTTCCCCGAAGTAATCACCCGGTTCTATAATCTCCGCAATTTTTTTACCGCCTTTAACAACGGAAAGTCCGCCGCGAATTAATTTAAAGAAATCAATGTCAGTATTCCCCTCATGGAGAATGACATCACCCTCTTCATAATTTTCCTCATCGGGATTCACGAGATAAGCAGGCAGGCTCTCCTTGTGTGCAGTGGTGCGCCGCAGGGCCTCTTCCACCGAAGTAACCCCCTGGCGAACCTTTTCGAGGGCAGCCTCACGCAGCGGAATCATACCTTCTTTAATAGCAACCTTGCGCAGCTGATCTTCAGGAACATTGGCATTGATCGCTTTACTCACCTCTTCGGTCATCTCCATTAATTCAAAGAAACCAACCCGTCCCTTATAGCCCAGACCGTTACACTGCGGACACCCTTTGGGACCATAAATTTTCAGTTTATCGAGTTCTTTCTCTTTGAAACCGATATGAAGCAGCTCCTCTTTTTCGTAATGCACCTCCTGCTTGCAGTTGCTGCAGAGGCGCCTGCCAAGGCGCTGTGAAAGCACCATGGAAACAGAGGAGGCGAGCATGTACGAGGGAATACCAATATCCACGAGACGACCGATGGTTGCCGGGGAGTCATTGGTATGCAGAGTTGAGAAGACAAGGTGACCGGTCATGGCAGCCTTAATGGCAATCTCGGCAGTTTCGTAGTCACGAATCTCACCAACCATGATGATGTCAGGATCCTGACGGAGAAAGGCCTTAAGCGCGGCGGCAAAAGTCATCCCCACATCCTGCTGAACATTAACCTGGTTGATACCCTTGAAGTTAAATTCCACCGGATCTTCTGCAGTGAGAATCTTGATATCCTCGCTGTTCATGGAGTTAAGCGCGGAGTACAGGGTAACGGTTTTCCCGGAACCTGTCGGCCCGGTAACAAGGAGCAGCCCCTGGGGATTTTTTAAACACCGCTTGAGCATCTCAAAGGTCTCAGGTTCAAAACCGAGTTTGGTAAGGTCAACGTTAAGCGAACTCTTATCCAGAATACGCATGACCACCGACTCTCCCCACAGGGTCGGGAGCGAAGAGACACGAAAGTCAACGGAGCGATTTTTACCCATCCGCATCTTAATCCGACCATCCTGTGGAACTCGACGCTCAGTGATATCGAGTCCGGAAAGAATCTTTATCCGGGCAACGAGGGCATTCTTGATAGTCAGGGGAAGGTTCATGGACTTGAAGAGCGAACCGTCTTTACGATAGCGATCCTGCATCGATTTTTCATTCGGTTCAACGTGAATATCGGAGACACCATCCTGAACAGCTTTAATAAGAATACCGTTCACCAGTTTGATGATCGGTGCATCTGAGGCGTTAAACTGGTCTTCAAAAGCCGCATCATCCCCCGAGTCAATCTCGAAATCATCGGCGGCTTCAGCCACGATGGATCCAAAGTCGTCCACCTCGGTAATATTCTCTTCCTCCTCAACTTCGGCGGATTGAGAACCGCCGAGCAGCGCCTCGGCCTCCT
>JBFHIO010000227.1:0-3968 GCA_041596435.1 Desulforhopalus sp.
AAAAGGAAAGACGGGCCTGTGTCGTTTCAGTGCCTGAAAGAGAATTCTAAACCGTTTTTACTTAAGGATGTTTTTCACGTTCCTCAGGCCTTCAACAGTTTTCTTCAATTCCGCAGTTTCTTTCACGCCGGGGATATCTTCTACCAGCCCGCGGCCGGTATCTTCTACATCTTTAACCCCATGCTTAAAAGAGGTTATTGCCCGACCAAGACTTGAGCCCAGTTCTGGCAGACGTTTACCGCCGAATATTACGGCGACAATGGCGAGGATAACGCAAAGTTCCGGGGTTCCCAGTCCAAACATGATGAGAGGCTCCTGTTATTCAGATTTTTCGTTTTTTTCGTCGTCGAGTGTTTTCTGTTCTTCTTTTTTTGTGGCGTCTTTGAAATTCTTGATGCCTTTTCCGAGACCGGCACCCAGTTCAGGGAGCTTGCCGGCGCCGAAGATAACAACCACAATGGCGAGAATAATGAGCAATTCCCAGATTCCCATTCCAAACATAGTGCATACCTCTTTTTAAGTTCACAGGCCTTGCGGCCTTTTTTCTCGAATCAATCAGCTCTTACGTGCATGATCAGCGATATATTGCTGAATCTCACTCTTATCCGCCGGCATGATGACGCATTTGCTTTCGTGTTCCATCAGGCCATCAATCTGGGCTGGTTGGGGGGGGACCTCACCACATGCCTCTTCCACAACAGCGGGGAATTTTGCAGGATGTGCGGTGGCGAGGCAGACAATCGGCACGCCCGCAGCCCGATTTTCAGCTGCAGCACAAACGCCGACAGCGGTGTGCGGGTCGAGCAGGTAGCCGTTCTCTTTGTAAAACGTACTGATGGTTTCCTTTACCTCTTCCTCGCTTACGCTGGCAGTGGCGAAGTCGCGTTTGATCTGATCCATATAACCGGAGAGATCAATTTTTCCTTCGGCGGCAAAGGTCTCCATGAGATTTTTCGTTTTGACGGCATCACTGTCCATGAGATAAAAGAGGTAGCGCTCGAAGTTGGAGGCAGCCTGGATATCCATGGAAGGACTGGATGTGAGTTTTACCTTGCCGAGAGAGTAGTCGCCGGTTTGCACCATGCGGCTGAGGATGTCGTTGCTGTTGGTTGCCAGCACAAGATTGTGCAGGGTTCCCTGGGGCAGCATTTTGCGGGCAATATAGCCAGCAAAAATGTCGCCGAAGTTGCCGGTGGGAATGGAGAAATCCACCGCGAAATCCTTCTCTTTCTTCATCAACTGCAGGATGCTGTAGACGTAGTAGACAACCTGTGCGAGCACTCGGGCCCAGTTGATGGAATTGATGGCACCAAGGTGATACTGGTGTTTAAACTCAGTGTCATTGAAGATCTCTTTCACAATCGCCTGGCCGTCGTCGAACGAGCCTTCAATGGCGATATTGAAGATGTTATCATCCATCACGGTGGTCATCTGCTTCTCCTGCACCGGGCTGACGCGTCCCTTCGGGTGCAGGATGAAGATATTGATGCGGTCTTTACCGCGCACACCGGCAATGGCTGCCGAGCCGGTGTCACCGGAGGTTGCTCCGATGATATTGAGCACGGAGTCGTCTTTCTTCAACATATACTCAAAGAGGTTGCCAAGGAACTGCAGGGCAACATCTTTGAAAGCGAGGGTCGGACCGTGCCACAGCTCAAGAATATAAACATCCCCTTTTTTTACCAGCGGGGTAACTGCTTCATCGTCAAATGTGGCATAAGAGCGGTCGATCAGCTCCTGGAGTTCTTTCCTGGGGATATCGTCAATGAAGCGGGACATTACCTCCAGCGCGAGTTCCTGATAGCTCAGTTCCAGCCAGGCGGTAAGGGTCTCGCTGCCGATTCTGGGAATGGTTCGTGGAAGAAGAAGACCACCGTCTTCAGCGAGTCCCATCATCACGGCTTCTGAAAAAGAAACGGGGGCGATTCCGCCCCGAGTACTCAGATATTGCATATTTAAGCCTGTTTGGTTCAGGCTCTGACGGCGATCTTTTTGGCGTCGCCCCAGAGCCCTTCAAGATCGTAAAATGAGCGCTGGTCATGATAGAAGATGTGAACAACTACATCGTCAAAGTCCAGCAATACCCACATCCCTTCCTTCAGCCCTTCAGCCCTTGCGGTTTTAACCCGCTTGGAGCGTAATTCACCTTCAACAGCCTCGGCAAGTGCCTGAACATGGCGGCTCGAGGTTCCATTCATGATGACAAAATAATCTGTAAAGGTGGTAAGTCCGCGAACATCAAGGATGACCAGCTCCTGGGCTTTGATGTCGAGTGCGGCTTTTGCACAAATTTGCGCCAGTTCTTCACCGGGGAGCTCACGGTACTCTTCTTTAATTTTTTTCATTCTTTATTTTTTTGTGTCCTCTGCTTTATCCGCTTTTTTGACTTTAGCTTTACTTTTATATTTACGCGGCGGAAAATCGAAACTTACCTTACCATTTTTCTCTAAAATCAGATAGGCGTCAAAAGGTTTCTTTCGTTTTGAGATAAATCCGGGGATCAGTTCGGTTTTGCCATCGGTGAGAAGCTGGCGGATATGTTTTTCTTCCAGCTCTTTCTCAAGGATGATTTTGCCAATACGCAGTCCCTTTTCCTTGTCGCCGTTAAGAGCAGATTCGCTGAGCCAGGCGGTGGGGGTTGCGAATACGGAAGTGCCGTCGACCGGAGAAACGCCGAGAGGTTCCGTTTTCAGAATTGCTTGGATGTCAAGATTGTCGGTGGAGTCGGCAAACATGAATTCAATCTTGTTGTTTTTCAGTTGTACCGAAGCTGTGAACGGCTTGCCGCGTTTAGAGCGGAAGTTGCTGTAGGGACCGATCACTTTGCCGGCGAGCAGGTCAAGTACATCCTGCTGTTCGAGCATGCGGCCGCCGAGAATTTTACGAATGGAGATCTTGCCGTCTTTAGAGATCCACGCGGTGGGACTGGAGAGGAATTTCATCCCGTTCACCGGACTGAAGGGGGCCTCTTCCTGTATTTCCTTACTTTCAAAGTTGCGGACCTGGTCGATGATGCGCTGGGTCATGTCACAAATTTCGGCCATGAACTTCTCGCGGGTAAACTCGCCTTTCAATATCTGGTTGAGTTTATACTCCCACTCTCCGGTCATCTCCGGGGAGGCGAGAACATCAATTTTCATTGCCTCGAGCAGGGCGAGCAGTTCAAAGGACTTGCCGGTGGGGGTAAGGTCCTTGCCTTCCCGAACCACATATTTTTCCTTGATAAGCTTTTCAATAATTGCCGCCCGGGTGGCCGGTGTGCCCAGTCCACGCTCTTTCATCGCCTCGGAGAGTTCATCGTCCTCAATCAGCTTGTCGGAGTTCTCCATGGCCGAGAGCAGGGTTGCCTCATTGAAACGTGCGGGTGGCCGGGTCTGCTGCTCCTCTGCGTTAAGGCTGTTACATGTTATCTCTGCCTTGTCGGGCAGTGGTGCAAGCGTTTTATCCTTGTCGGAATCCAGCTCGGCTCCGTAAATTGCCTTCCAGCCCGGGCTTTTGAGGATCTTGCCCTCGGTGAGGAAGGTTTCTCCGCTGACCAGTGACAGGCGTTTGGTGTTGAGGTAGACCGCAGGCGGGAAGAAAACAGCGATGTAGCGCTGTACCACCATGGTATAGATTTTCATCTCCGGTTCGCTCAAATTTCCCGTGGGCAGCAGGTTGGTGGGGATGATGGCGTGGTGATCAGAGATCTTTGCGTTGTTGAATATGCGTTTTTCGTTTTTGACATACTTCTTATCCACCGCCTCTTTTGCATAACGTCCGTAGTTCCAGTCACCCTGGATGGAGAGGGTTTTCTTCGTCGGGTTGACGTAGTCTTCCGGCAGAAACTTGCTGTCGGTCCGCGGGTAGGTAAGCAGCTTGTGTCTCTCGTAGAGAGCCTGGGCCATACTGAGTGTATTTTTCGCCGAGAAACCGAAACGGGAGTTGGCCTCGCGCTGGAGCAGGGTGAGGTCGTAGAGCTGAGGAGC
>JBFHIO010000228.1:0-3968 GCA_041596435.1 Desulforhopalus sp.
CTTTATTTATAAGAATGTTTTGTGTTTTTTATACGTAATTCTACGGACAAAAAACATTTCATGATTTTAACAGGTTGTATCTTTTATTTTTTAATAGGTTGTGTCTCTTTTGGCAACCGGTTTGCGTTTTTGTCCAGGCTGCCAGGCTGCTTTATTTCAGAGGCAGCAGGCGTTGATCATTTTAACTGGCTGTCCTTGCTGCCGCGACGGTTGTAAAGAGAGGTTGATGCGCGCTCTTTTTCTGCTTCCTGCTGGCAGGCGATGCAAAGGCGAACGCCTTGTATGGCTTTGCGGCGTGCCTCGGGAATTGGTTCATCGCACTCCTCACAATGGGAGAGGCTCTCACCACTCTGTATCTGTTCTCGGACAAGTTTTACCGCGTCTGCCACACTGGCATCAATTTGTTCCTGAACGGCACCATCCTGCGCCCACCCAACTGCCATATCTTGTCCTCCTTGAGATATCGATAACGGTAGTTCCGGATGCCCGGAGACCCAATCACGAATGTATATCCAGCAATATCTTAACATAACCATACTGAGAAAGCAGGGCAACGGCGGGGGGCTGTGCTGACGAGAAAAATACTGTGAATTCCGGCGGAAGTGGTTACCCTTTTCTGACCGTTGCGAGAAGTGTGGGCACATTGAAGAACCAGTCTTTTGCCCATCTTCTTCGTTACAGGTACAAATTTATCCCCGGGGGTAAGCGCTCTACTCCGATACCACTCATACCGGGGATGAACGGTAAGCCGGTATAAGTACCTGCGGTAAATTTCATCCTGTGGTTCGAGTGTGAATGAAATACAAACTGTTTCAAGGTTCCTGTGAATATGCTGGGGAACCGGGAGAAAAATAATGGAAAAGACAGTGAAACGATTGCCTGTAATTGACAGTGCGGACTGCAGCCTTTGCCAGGGATGTGTGGCAGTGGAGCCGGACGTTTTTTATTATGATGAGAACAGCGGCCGAATAGTGGTGCGCGAGCTGGCAGAATATCCGGTGGAGCAGGTGGATGAGGCGATCAAGAATTGCCCTCGGGACTGTATCTCATGGGATATCCCCGAAAAAATGAATCTGAGCGGGGAGTTTACAGAAGAGGAAATTCTCGGAATAGGTTGAGACGTATGGATATCCCATTTGAACTTGTGTCGACATTCACCCCTGCCGGAGATCAGCCTCAGGCAATAAAATTGCTCTCTGATGGTCTCAAAAGCAATATCCGCAGTCAGGTTTTGCTTGGGGTTACGGGGTCGGGCAAAACTTTCACCATGGCCAGCGTGGTGCAGGAGATGCAGCGGCCGACTCTGGTGATTGCTCCCAACAAGACACTTGCAGCTCAGCTTTACAGCGAATTTCGCGAGCTCTTCCCTCACAATGCAGTGGAGTATTTTGTCTCCTACTACGACTACTTCCAGCCCGAGGCCTATGTCCCCGCTTCGGACAGTTATATCGAAAAGGACTCGGCCATTAATGATGCCATCGACAAGATGCGTCACTCCGCCACCCGTTCACTGCTTACCCGGCGCGATGTGCTGATTGTCGCCTCGGTTTCCTGTATCTACGGCCTTGGTTCTCCGGACGAGTATAAAAATATGCACCTCCTGCTGCGCAGTGGTGCGGAGTATCCGCTTGAAGAGGTGGAGCGGCAGCTTGTCCGGCTGCAGTATGAACGTAATGACTTCTCCTTCCACCGCGGGACCTTCCGGGTCCGCGGTGACGTGGTGGACATCTTCCCGGTTCATGAAGAGGATCGTGCCATCCGCCTGGAGTTCTTTGGCGATACGGTGGAAGAGATCTCTGTCATTGATCCGTTGCGAGGCAAGGTCCTGGAGCGTCTCCCGGGGTATACGCTCTTTCCCGGCAGCCACTTTGTCACCTCGAAGGATTCTCTGCAGCGGGCCACCGGAACGATCAAGGAGGAGCTGGCCTCACGGCTGACCTTTTTCCACGAGAATAACCGCCTCGTGGAAGAGCAGCGGCTTGAACAGCGCACCATGTTTGATCTGGAGATGATTCAGGAGTTGGGCTATTGTAACGGCATTGAAAATTACAGTCGTCATCTCACCGGCAAACCGGAAGGGGCGCCACCGCCAAACCTGCTCGATTATTTTCCCGAGGACTATCTGCTGTTCATTGATGAGAGCCATATCGGTATAGGTCAGCTCAACGGCATGTATAACGGTGACCGCTCCCGGAAACAGACCCTCGTGGACTATGGATTCCGCCTGCCATCGGCGCTTGATAACCGACCGCTGCGTTTCGATGAATTTGTTGACCGCATCAACCAGAGTGTCTACGTCTCAGCCACTCCGGGGAATTATGAGATGGAGCAGGCGGAAGGACGGGTGGTTGAACAGCTCATCCGTCCCACAGGGCTCCTCGACCCGCGTATTGAAGTCCGCCCCGCCAAAAATCAGGTGGATGATCTTCTGGAAGAGGTGCGGCAGCGCGCCGGGCGCGGTGAGGCTGTGCTGGTCACAACCCTCACCAAGCGCATGGCGGAGGATCTGACAGACTATTATGAGAATCTCGGGGTGCGGGTTCGTTATCTTCACTCCGATGTGAAGACGCTGGCGCGGATTGAGCTGATCCGAGATCTGCGTAACGGTGAATTCGATGTTCTGGTCGGGATCAATTTGTTACGCGAGGGACTTGATATTCCGGAAGTATCTCTCGTTGCCATCCTTGATGCCGATAAGGAGGGCTTTCTCCGCTCGGAGCGTTCCCTGATCCAAACCTGTGGCCGTGCCGCACGGAATGTTGATGGCCTTGTCATCATGTATGCCGATGTGGTTACCGGCTCCATGAAATATACTATTGAGGAAACGGAACGGCGGCGGGTCCTGCAGATGGACTTTAACAGAGAGCATGGTATTGTGCCGAGGACGGTGGTTTCCTCCGTGAAGAATACCGTGCGCGAGCTGCTGGAGAGTTCGGGAGCCGAAGGAAAGGGTGAAACCTTTTACCAGCAGACAGATCATGACGGTGAGTTGCTCGCGGTGGCAGAAGAGATGCCGGAGTTCTCTTCGGTGAAAGAGTTGAACCGGGAGATTTCCAAACTCGAAAAAGAGATGCAGGCTGCGGCAAAAGAACTTGCCTTCGAGCGGGCTGCTGAACTGCGGGACATTATAAAAAAAATGCGCATGCTGGAGATAGAATTGGGGTGAGTGAGCGAAAGGAAAAGATACTGTTGTGGCTGCTGCCGAAACTGGTGGCTATTCTGCTGAGGGTATGGTTTGCCACCTGCCGGGTGCGCTTGCACAGACCTGAGAATTTTGTCCAGCCAGGCGAAGAGGAGAGCAGGCCGCAACTTGCCTCCTTCTGGCATTATTCTATAATTTTTGTCTTATATCAGATGCGTCACTACCGGGCGACGGCCATGGTCAGTGCCAGTGGCGATGGAGAGTATCTCGCCCGGCTGGCGAGCGAGCTTGGTTATGATACTGCCCGGGGGTCCAGCCACCAGAAAGGCGTCGCCGCGTTGAAAGGGTTGCTGAAGGCGGTGAAAAAGGGGAGAAGCTGTGCCCTTGTGGCAGACGGCTCACGGGGCCCGGCTCTGGTGGCGCAGCCGGGAGTTCTGCTGCTGTCGGCACGCTCCGGGTACCCGATTGTCCCCATTGTGTGGTCGGCATCGCGATATTTCACCATTCATTCCTGGGACAGGATGGTTTTTCCCCTGCCATTTTCGAGGGTGGAGTTCTTCTTTGGTGAACCGCTGGTGGTTCCTCCGAATGTCAAGGGGGATGAGTTGGAGAAGTGGCGGCTGGAGCTCGAATCCCGACTCCTTTCAATCTATGCGGAAGCATGGAATATTTTCGATAAATCAAAACATTACGAATAATGACAGAAGCAAAATCAACGAAACGTGGAATTGTGGTTGCCGGTCTTGCCGGTGGTTCGGGAAAGAGTGTGGTTGCAGTTGGTTTGACGGCGGCCCTCATCAAGCGGGGCGGAGGGGTCGTGCCGTAC
>JBFHIO010000229.1:0-3936 GCA_041596435.1 Desulforhopalus sp.
ATATAAAAGCTAAGAAATAGATCCCTTCTCCACGGCGGGAGGTTTCTTAGCATATTGATATCCCCGAACATTCTGGCATGGCCTTCTTCAAGGGCCACAAGCCCAGCAGCCATGAGAAAGCCACGGGCAGCAGTTACACCCGGCCTAGCCTTCGCAGCAGAAAGAGACGAGTAAACACCCTGGATGCCAGCATTTAGGAAGGGCTGAATCTGAGATGGAATTCTCATCCAAGATCCGACCTGCTGGAAATCAGTAAGCCGCCGCGACCTTATTAGGGCATAGTAGTGAGCATCAAGCTCATTCATCCCTTTGCCAATTTGCCGGTCTCGGAGCCTCTTGTATTCTGCCACTTTTGGGGCAAGCTCGGAACCAGAGAGCAATCTTTCGTACCTAGCCCAAAATCTCTTGGCCCCCGGTCCGCTGAATGTCTGTGGACTCAGGAAGCGCCCCCCCTCAGCCTGCATGCGGGAACCGTATCAAATTCAGCAGGCCTGCAGCCATACATCTGTCTTTCTGGCCAGCATCCACCGGCATGCCCGTCCCCTGTTGAGGTCAACTTCACTCCCCTCAAAAGAACCCGCCAGCACAGGCCACCAGTCTCCGGGAGACGAAACACCACAACGCCTGCCCTGTCAGCCTGCGCCAGGAGAAACACTCTATTTTTTGACAACAGTCTGAAAAACACGTTATTCTAAACGCTGCTTTTCCCATGGAGAGGCACTTTCTACTGTCTCCCCTTTCCGACCCTTCCACAAGGAGCTCCCCATGATCCAACGTCCAGCTGCCCTGCTCTCCATGTTCCTCCTGATGCTCTTCTGTGCCACTGGAGCTTCGGCTGCCACCACGGTGAAAATGAGTTACAACGGCCCCCCCAGTCTTGAGGACAACGCCGTCCACGCCTTCGCCACCTCCTTCAAAGAGATTGTTGAGAAGGAGACCAGCGGCGAACTCAACATCGAACTCTATCCCAACAGCCAGCTCGGCAACGAACAGCAGCGCATGGAGCAGGTAATGAGCAGCCCGATGATCAACATCGCCTCCTACGGCGGGATTGAGACTCTCTTCCCTGAAATGTTTGCCACCAACATCCCCTTTCTCTTCAAAGACTACGCTACCGCCCATCGCTTTTTCGACAACAGCGAATTCATGAGCAAAGCGATCAAAGAACTGCGTTCCCGCACCGGCATTGAACTTCTCGCAGTCGTTGAGGAGGGAGGCTTTCTCGCCTTTACCTGCGACAAACCAATCCACAGCCCGGCCGACTTCAAGGGGTTGAGGTTCCGCGCCATGGACGCCAGTCAGGTTGCCATGTATGAGGCCTTCGGAGCCTCCGGCACACCGATTCCCTGGACCGAAGTGTATCTTGCACTGAAAACCGGCGTGGCCAACGGTCAGATGAATCCGCCCACCTACATTATCATGGGCAGTCTCTACGAAGTGCAAAACAACCTTACCCTCGCCAACGTGCAGTATTCCGACCAGTTCCTGCTCATCAACGGTGAAATGCTTGACAAACTCACCGCCGACCAGCAGGCGGCAGTGCGCAAGGCCGCTCACGAAGCAAACATCAAGACCCGTGAACTGGTAGAATCTCAGGTTGGCAAACGGGTGCAGTTCCTCGCCGAAAAGGGGATGGCAGTCTACACCCCTACTGACGCGGAGAGCAAACAGTTCAAAGCTCTCGCCACGCCCTCCTATGTTACCTGGCTGCAGAAGCAGGTAAAACAGGAGTGGATTGACCTTGCCCTCAAATGTGCTGCCAGGGCGGCAAAGGCTGAATAATAATGGGTGCTTTTTGCAAAATGCTCTCTGACCGACTTGAGCAGCTCTGCCTTCTGCTTGCGGGCTTGCTCCTGCTGGTCAATCTCGGTGCGGTGATGCTTGGTGTCACCGCCCGCTTTTACCGCCCGCCGGTATGGACCACAGACCTCGCTAAAGTCACCCTTGTCTGGGTGGTAATGCTGGCCGCCGCACCGGCGCTCAAGCGGGGCGAGCATATGGCCATACACATTCTCGTGGAGAAGCTGCCGAAAACCCCACGGCATATCGTCACCGTCCTGCGTACCCTTCTCTTTTGTGCCATCCTCATTCTAATGATCTGGCTCGGCATCACGTATTCGTACAAAATGCGCCTCTTCACCATCATGACCCTCGGTATCAAAAAAGCCGTGCCGCTCGCAGCCGTGCCCACCGGCATGGCGCTGATGCTGATCGAATACACGTTGCAGCAGGGTATCTCCATTGATGCACTCCTGCGCAACAGAAAGGAACATCCATGACACTCGTACTTCTCGCTGTCTTCTTTTGTACGCTGGCCTCGGGGCTGCCTCTTTTTCTCTCCATGCTCTGTACTGCCCTGGCAGGTTTTCTCTACATCGGTGACACCAGCCAGCTCCGCCTGATGGTGCAGCAGTTTTACGGCGGCATGGAGCCCTTTTCTCTGCTCGCTATCCCCTATTTTATTCTCGTCGGCGAACTAATGGGCCACGCCGGCCTCACCACCCGCCTGCTGCGCTTCGCCGAGGCTCTGGTCGGCCATCTTAAGGGTGGCCTCGGCTATGTCACCGTGGTGACCAGCATCATCTTTGCCGGAGTCAACGGCTCGGCCGCCGCAGATGCCTCAGCGGTCGGTTCCATCATGATTCCGGCTATGAAGAAAGGCGGTTATCCAGATTCCTACGCCGCCGGACTCACCGCCGGCAGTTCATTGATCGGCCCGATTATTCCGCCCTCTATCTTCATGATCCTCTTTGGAGCCATGACTAAAACCAACGTCGGCGGTCTCTTCATGGCCGGAGTCGTCCCCGGGCTGCTGCTCGGTATTGCGTTCATGGTGATGCACCGCATCAGCGCCTCACGACTTAATCTGCCGGTAGTCAACGTCCGCTTTTCATGGCGGGAACTCTTCGCCGCCACCGGCGGCGCAGTCACAGCCCTCTTTGCCCCTGCCATCATCATTGGCGGGATTCTCTTCGGGTTCATGACACCCACTGAGTCCGGTGCCGTGGCCGCCATTTATGTAATCATCATGGGCCTCTGCTGGACGAGAGAGTTAAAGTGGAAAGGGATTACCAGCAGCATAGCCAACACAGTGCGTCTCACCAGCGTCATCTTTGTGGTCATTGGGGCGGCCACCATTGTCGGCTGGATTCTCTCCTCCGAGCGGGTACCCCAGTCGATGGCACCGGTAATTATGAAATATGCAACCACGCCGACGCAGGTACTGCTCTTCATCAGCGTCATCATTTTTGTGGTCGGCATGTTCATGGAGGAAATCGCCGCTCTCGTGCTGCTCACTCCGGTTTTTGCCCCGCTTGCTCTCGCAGCCGGGATTGATCCGCTTCACTTCGGCATCGTCATGACGCTGAACATTACCATCGCGCTGATCACACCGCCCATGGGAGCCTGTGTTTATATCGTCTCCTCAGTGGGGGGGGTCCCTCTGGAAAAGATGTTCCGCCACATATGGCCCTTTGTACTGGTGTCGCTCGCATGCCAGCTGCTGTTGATTTTCGTTCCTGAAATCTCACTTTTTCTGCCTCATCTGCTGGGGTATTGAAATTATGACACTCTCTTTGTCAAGGAGGTGAACTTCCATGAAGCTCAACCTGAAACCTGTTCCTCAACTGCCCCCGGACGATCTCGACACGCTCGCCACCATTCCCATCGTCCCCTCTGAGTCGCCCCTCTGCCCCCTCTCCCTCGCCCCGGAGAAAATTCTCGTTCGCTCCGCCTACCACGCGGCACGGATGGACGATGCCCTGCCGGAGTGTTATGCCCGGGAAGAGGTTCAACAGCGGCTCTTCGCAGCGGCCGACATGCTCCCCTCCAACCTTCGCCTCGTCATTCTCGACGGCTGGCGGAGTACGGCACTGCAGCAGGCCCTCTTCGACCAGTGCCGCCGTTACTATTACTCCCTCCATCCCGAGTCCGATG
>JBFHIO010000230.1:0-3915 GCA_041596435.1 Desulforhopalus sp.
ATCAAACCCTTCAAACTGGAGCCGGTGAAAGAAGCCCTTACCGATGCCGGGATTACTGGTATGACGGTGTCGGAAGTGAAAGGTTATGGCCGCCAGAAGGGGCACAAGGAAATGTATCGCGGTGCGGAGTATAACATCGACTTTAATCCGAAGATCAAGATTGAGCTGGCTATACCAGATGAGCAGGTGGATCAGATTGTTGATGTGATTCGTGGGGCTGCCAATACCGAGAAGATTGGTGACGGCAAGATTTTTATCCTGCCCCTTGAAGAGGTTGTTCGGGTACGGACCGGAGAAAAGGGGGAAAATGCCCTGTAAGCTTTACCGCTGAATATGCAGTATCTGAAAGAAAAGGGGTGGCCACTGTTTCAGTGGTCACCCCTTTTCGTCTGTCTGCAGGTTGGGAAAATCAAGGTAACACTCCAGTAGAATGAATTTCATTTGAACTGGAGACGAATGTATCTTTTCGGGATGTTGCTGATACTCAGAGTTGCACGTCGTTGAGGATTTTTTCAACTTCACGCAGCATCTTCGCGGCGAGGACCTTCTCCGGTGCCGGAGTGTTATCCTTTATACATTCGTTGAAAAGTCCAATCCAGAGAACGATCTGCTTGTTAACGGTGCGGTCATAGACCTTTTTCTTGTAGAGATCTCCAGTGAGCTGCAGAGGCTTCTTGCTGTGGGATCGACCGCTCATGCCATCGTTGACGAGGGAGATACCCTCCTTCATACACATCCGGCGCAGCAGTTCGTCTATCACTCCACCACAGAAGATAACTGCGGCACGGCAATTGTCTTCCGCCAGCTGGGCCTTTGCCCGGCGCATGAAGGCGGTGATGAGACTGAGTGTTATCTCGCCCCGGGTGGTGGTCATCCAATCCCCCTGCAGTTGCTGCTTTGCTGCTTCGATAATGCCGACACCGCGGGTCGTACGACTGGCTGTGGCGTGGGTAACCTCGTTTTTGAAGGAGGAGGTTGTAATGTGATCATCACCGAAAACTCTGCTGAGCCAGGAGAGGGCGGAGATGCGAAACTCGTGGAACTTCGCTTCGTTGACCTCCGGTGCGGCTTCGGGCTTCTCGGGGGAGGAGGTGGTGGCCAGGACCTTCGAGGCCAGCGTCAGCAGTTTGTTCGCTTCGTTGGTGAGTTGGCTGCGTTGGATTTGCAGATCTTCTTCGGGGGTGGATTTTCGGGTGAGTGCGGTCATTGTTTTCTCTATGTTAATGGAAATTGCGCGGGAAAATTAAGGTGTGTGCGGATTCTTATACAGGAGGCTGTGTGTTTTTACAATTTCAGAAACGCTGAAAATACTCCTTTTTCTTCAGTTCACTTTTAATAATCCTGCATTTTGTTCACATTCAAGGTGCTCTTCATTGTCATGGAACCGATTACTTCGGTCCCTCCTCTTCAGAATCTTCTTTCTCGTCTGCATCCGCCGAGGGAAGGTCATAGAGCAGCTTGGCTCCGAGGAGTAAAAAGGGGATGGAAAGAATGGGCGCGAGATTTGGCGCGGCTGCAAAAAATCTGTTGAGACCTGCGTTTCGTGTTTCCACATTTGGCAGCAGCCAGGTGCAGAGGATATAGAGTGCTGCACCAGAAAGGATGCTGAGCCACCAGGGAAATTTCATCTTTTTCCATTACCCCCCATGTAAAGAATTTCATTACTCCAGGATGCCATTTTCTCTCCACAGGGTACTGTTTCCAACAGAAATCGCAATATCTCACTCCTCAAGTCCCGTTCGCAGGTCCAGTTCTACCAGTCTGGCGTAATGCCCACCGGCGGCAAGCAGTTCGCTGTGGGTGCCCTGTTCAACAACCTGTCCCTCGTTCATCACGATGATGAGGTCGGCGCGGCGGACTGTGGCCAGGCGGTGGGCAATGATCAGGGACGTTCGCCCGGAGAAGCTTTCACTGATAACTTCTTCAAGAATATTTTCCGATTCGGTATCTATCGCCGCCGTGGCCTCGTCAAGTATCAGCATTACAGGCTTGCGGCAGAGAACTCTGGCGAAGGAGAGGAGCTGCTTCTCGCCAGTGGAGAGATCAAGCCCGCCATCGCCGATACGGGTGTCCAGCCCTTCTGGCAGACGGGAAACGAAGCGGTTCATGCCGGTTTCGGCGAGAATCTTTTCTACCTCATCACGGCTGGTTGGCCGGTCGAGGACAATGTTGGCAAGGAGAGTGGCGTCGAGGATAAAGATGTCCTGAAAAATTACCCCGACGATGCTGCGCAGTTCTGACGGGTCGAGCTGTCGCAGGTCGATGCCGTCGAGGCGCACCGAGCCTTTCTGAGGGTCATAAAACCGGAGCAGCAGTTTGACAAGGGTGGATTTTCCCGAACCGGTGGCTCCTACCACCGCCACTGTTTTTCCTGCGGGCAGAGTCAGGCTGACGTTGTTGAGGACTGGCTCCTTCTCCTCATAGGCAAACGTGATTCGATCGAAAACCACTTCACCTTTCGGTTTTTTGATATGGAGAGGGTGTGTCGGTGCGGGACAGGAGGTCTGCTGGTTGAGCATCTCAAAAATGCGTTCTGCTGAGGCCATGGCCGACTGGATAATGGAGTATTTCTGGGCCAGTTCGCGCAGAGGCTGGAAGAAGAGGCGCATATAACTGATGAAGGCTGCCAGTTCTCCGAGGGTGAGCTCTTTGTGCAGCACTTCGCCACCGCCATACCAGAGAATGACAGCAATGGCTGACGAGCTGAGCAGCTCGGTGAGTGGCATGAAGGCACCGAAGAGGCGGATCTGGGCAACAGTGCGGTGAAGGTATTCACCAGTGAGCTGTGCGTAACGCTGTCGACTCAACTCCTCGTGGACGAAGAGCTGGAGAATACTTATACCGGCCAGCGTTTCCGAAAGGAAGCTGTTGATTTTCCCGAGCTGGTTGCGGATTTTACGGGAGACTTCGCGGACAAGGTGAGCGAAGATGACGGTGATGAGTATTGCCACCGGGATAAAGAGCATCATCAGGCCGGCCAGCCGCAGGTTCATTACACAGAGAAGGATGAGAATTCCGCTGAGACGCAGCAGATCATTAAAGAGGGTGACCCCCACCGAGGTGAACATCTCGTTCATGTTGTTAATGTCATTGGTGAGCCGGGTGACCAGCTGTCCGGTGGAATGGGTGCTGAAGAACCTGAGGTCGAGATCAAGCAGGTGGCGGAAGAGATGCTGGCGCAGGTTGTGCATGATCGTCTGGCCGAGCCACTGCAGCAGCAGAACCTGCACAAAGCTGCAAAAAAAGGCAATGAGAATGACCAGTCCGTAGAGTGCGGTGTACTGGCTGAGCAGGGAGAGCCGTGTTGCCATCGGGACATCACCTGCAGTAATGCTGTGGTCAATGGCTATCTGCAGCAGGCGCGGCTGGGCGAGAGTGGCGCCGGTGATGAGCAGTGAAAGCAGCAGGGCAAGGGCGAACTTTCTGCGAAAGGGCCAGGCATAGGACGCGATGCGCCGCCAGAGGTTAAAATCGCCAAGGGTGTGGTCCCCCTTTTCGCTGTAACCGTAATTACGCATCGGCGTTTTCTCTCATCTGCTTGTCGTACATGGCACGGTAAAAGGAGCTGGTGACCAGAAGCTCCTGGTGGTTGCCGGAGTGAACAAGGCGGCCTTCATCAAGAATATGTACCTTATCCATCATCGACAGCATCTTGATACGGTTTGAGACAAAGATAATGATACGGTGTCCGCCCTGCCGGAGGTGACTGAAGATTTCATATTCGGTGGCGGTGTCGATAGCGGAGAGTCCGTCGTCGATAATAAGTATCGGGCGTTTGCAGAGCAGGGCCCTGGCGAGGGAGAGTCTCTGCCGCTGGCCGCCGGAGAGCTTTATGCCGCGCTCCCCGATCAGGGTGTCGTAGCCGGCAGCGAGAGTGAGAATCTCATCGTCCATGGCGGCCATGCGGGCGGCATG
>JBFHIO010000231.1:0-3896 GCA_041596435.1 Desulforhopalus sp.
ACCCATTTTCATCTCAAGGGTAATTACTTTAACAATTCGCTCATAGTGTTCACTGAGAATATAGACAATTTTCCGTGAGTTTGAGAGTGTTAATACCTGCTCAATCAATATCGAAGAAGTAAACGAGAGGATTATGGAGGAGATCAATATATCCGGTGTATAGCGGGCGGCAAGGAATGTAAACAGAGCAGTGTTAAAGATGAGATAGAATTTCCCAACCCCGAGATTCCATTTCCGCAGCAGGAAGAGTGCCACAACATCCAGACCGCCTCCCGACCCCCGTGAACGCAGGATTACACCACACCCGGCTCCAGTGATGACCCCACTGGCAATAGCGGCGTAGAGCTGGTCCTGGATGGGATAGTTCAGCTTCAGTATTTCCAGGAAGAATGTTTGTATGAAAATTCCGTAGGTCGTATACATAAAGAAACGGCGACTGAAGGTTTTCCAGCTGACATAGAGCAGCGGAATGTTGATGATCAGATACCACAGTCCCGGGGTGAGAGTTCCGGTGATACGGGCAGTAAGCATTGCAGCACCGTAAAGGCCGCCGGTGATGAATTCATGATGTGCAAGGATTGCATTGGCTCCAATGGCGTATATGAAAGAGCCAAGGGTGATAAGTACGATGTCAGTTATCACCGCTTTGAACTCTAGAGTTTTTAATTTTTTGACCATTGGGGAACACCACATGAAAATTTTATTTAAGATTCTAACATGCTGTTATTACGTTAATATTTACGTCTAATGAAAGCGGGGCAAACAAGATACATTACCCTTGCTGGAAATGCGAGAGAAAAGTGACCTGCAGATGATTTCCCGGTAAATTTCAGGTGAATCCTGCAGGGGAATCGGGTGCGAGAGAACTGCGCAGGCACTTCAATGCATTCTGCTCAAGTTGATAAACACTGCTGCGCGATACGCCATAATGTTCGGCGATCTTCACTACAGACTGACTTTCTCCCTCCCAGGGCGGCAGGCCGTATCGGCGGCGCAGGATGTCAGCACTTTTTTCAGAGAGTTTCGTATTGATACATTTGAGGAGGTGGTTGCGGATCTGCTCTTGTTCATACTTCTCCTCTGCGGGGACAAAGCTGTCACCAATGACGTTGTCCTTAATTGACTGCAGGTCGCTCGTGCTGTTGATGATGTCAGCGTAATGATTCACTCCTTCATTGCTCTCACTGCGGCGGCGATTGTGTTGCTCCACAGTGTGGCTGCTGATACGAATTAATCGGCTCTGCAGTGCCTGGCGTTGAATCTCTTTCTGAATCCAGCGCGAGCTGAAGGTAGAGAAGCGGGTTCCGCTGGAGGGATGAAAGCGGTAGGCTGCGCGAGCCAGCCCGAAGGTGGCGATTTGTACCAGATCTTCGCTGGTGAGTCCTTCCCGGTAGATTTGCGGAGTCTGGCCGGCGAGGGTGGCCGTCAATCCAAGGGACATGGAGACGAAAATGTTGCGAATGGTGTTCAGCTTGCCAATAATCTCTACCAGTCCCTGCCAGTCAACGTCTTCCTGCTGGTCGTCTGTGAGGGTGGAATTGATCCGTGCCCAGATACGGGCGACCACCGGATGTTGAAAGGTGAAGGCGAGTGTTATGTCCGGCAGGGGGCTCGTTGTGAGCATGAGCAGGGCTTTCTGCCGCTCCTCTTCTGCTGTGCTGGCGTCTGGCTGAAAAAAAATTCGCCGGTTGCGAAAGAGGTAATTATTCTGAATGACAGTTATCGCGGCCTGCCGGAACCTGTGGCTGGCAAAAACCTGTTCGGTAAACTGTTGACGGAGCATGAGTGTTTCGGTGGCGAGTTCATTCTCCTCTTGCTGGCTGAGCGGAGCCATCCCGGGCGGACGATGCAGTGATTGTTGCATTCTGCATGCTGTCTTAATCTTTTTATACAACGGTGAAGAGAGAGCAAGATCGGCTACTTCACACATGAATTCTCTTCCTCTGCCATGCAAAGGGAGCATGTCAATTACTTCGGGCGCTGTGTCTGGCAGTGTCCCATGGGTGTGATCCACAGAGATATTATTTTTTTTACTGGTCATTGGTGAACCAGGCAATGAGAAGAGAACGTTCGTCGGGCGACTGAGGTTCGCCTCTGCTCTGTCGTATTTTTTGTCGAACAAACCATACTGGTGTGCGGGGGGGGTATCTGAGTTGCCGATTGTGCAAATACAGGCTGTCAGGTATATAAGTACATAGTCTTTTATAGTTAAAGAGGGAAATGGAAAATACTGTTCTTCAACTGTTTTAGCATAAGAGCAGCAGGCTGCACGCAAAAGAATCTACAAACTATCAAAATTTTTCAAGAGCAGGGTTTACCTCCGCATCTGCACCTCTGCAGGGTGTCACGGAGATTTCTGCTCGGGAGCTTTTGAAATGAGTGAACTTGCTGGGACGAAAATGCTCATTGCCGAGGATGATGAGGGAATTCTTTCTCTCCTGCGAACCTTTTTTGAATCACAGAGCGCAGAGGTCTTTACTGAGGAACACGGACGGGACATGGTTGCACGGGCGGATGAGATTCAGCCGGATATCATTCTTCTTGATGTGGTAATGCCCTATGTTGACGGTTTAACCGTTCTCGCCAATTTGCGCGCTGATGGGAACCAGACTCCCGTTATCATGCTTACCGATAAAAATACGGTGGATGACAAGGTTGCAGGACTTGATCACGGCGCTGACGACTATGTGGCCAAGCCGTTCAGCACACGGGAACTTCTTTCGCGGGTGAAAAGTGTGCTGCGCCGCTCCGATGTCTCTGCTCAAAACAGTATTGTCAGCGAGATGCCTTTTGGCAATATTGTTATTAAACCGCTGGCCCGCGAAATTACCGTGAGGGAGTCTGATTTTTTAAAACTCACCAAAACAGAGTTTGACCTGTTACTTTACCTTGCCGAGCGTAAAGCCTGCGTTGCTTCCCATGTTGAGCTTCTTAATAATGTCCTTGGCTACAAAAACCCGGTGGAAACCAAGGCGCTGGTCATGCACGTTGCCAATATTCGTAAAAAGATGGCAAAGGCACAGGTGGAAGGAGTGAAGGTGGAGACCGTTGCAGGCGTTGGATATATGTTCAAAGAGATATGACCACCGATTAAAATTTCTATTCTTCTCCTTCTTTTTCCGCTATATATACAATATGTATGTAAAATATAAAACATGTATGTAAAAGCGAGGTGTTAGCGACGGGATGCCCGGGGAGGAATGAGACGTCCTGATTAATAGTGATAAGGCGAAATCTTATGAAACAATTTCTTTGTGGCGTTTTGATGTGTTGCCTGCTCTGTCTCTGCTCGATTTCTGCGGGGGCGGACGATGATGTCCTTATTCCTGTCACCATTGACAAGGGAACATCTCTGATCAAGTTGACGAGGACCTACTGCATCCCCGGGTCGGACTGGCGAAGACTGGCGGAGATAAATAATCTCAAAGAACCTTATATTATCTACGCTGGAGGTTCGATCTCCTTTCCTGACAGCATGTTGATGACGGAGAAGGTTACGGCCCAGATCGCTTCCGTTATTGGTGGAGTTTTCCGGGTTGCATCGGACGGCTCTCTGCAGCAGGTAAAGAAAGGAGAACGAATTCTTCCCGGCCAGACTCTGGTTACCGAGGCTGACGGTTTTGCTCATCTCATCTTTCCCGATCATAAATATATCCGTATCTCCAGCAATTCCAAGTTTACTCTCACCTACCTTTTGCGTCTTGTTGATAAGAGTCTGAAGGCCGAATTCTTCCTTGAGCGGGGGAATATCTCCCTGGAAGTGAAAGAAAAATTGAAGAAGCATGAAACCTTCAATACCCGGACACCGGTTTCGGTGACCGGGGTTCGAGGCACAACTTTTCGGGTGAAGATGGATAATAATGTCAATATCGTTGAGACGCTCAGTGGTACTGTCT
>JBFHIO010000232.1:0-3884 GCA_041596435.1 Desulforhopalus sp.
GGCATCTTGAAGAAGCTGAAATGTCGTTCATGTTCGATGTTTCCTCTACACGCGGCCCCTGTTCTTCAATCGGGAGAGCATGTTTTTCACCCGGCCCAGACGATGACCGTAACGGGCGTTGAAGGCATAGAGAGGCCGACCGCAGTAATAAAGTACGGAGAGCACGGCAAGACAGCGCATCCCCGGGCCGCCTGCAATATTGCCAAGGGGCATGACTTTAGCAAAAACGGCAATGCGTGTCAGGCGTGCATGACTGTTCCCGGCCAAATCGAAATTGTTTTTTTGAATTTTCTCTTTCATTATCCTCATCCTACTGATTCAGTCGTGAGCGCAGGTGAAACAGATAGCGGCGCAGACGCAGCAGCGGACTCCAGCGCAGTTTTCTTTCACTCTGATCCCACAAATCACGCCCGGCCTTTTTGAGAAATGCTGCTTTTGGCTGCTTTCCACCGTGAAAATCATCCAGATGCGACCGATTCCGCAGCAGCATGATTTCCTCGGTTTTCGGGAACGCCAGCCTGCTGACCAGCAGGTAGTTGAGCCATGGTTTAAAGTCTCTATACCCCCAGCCAAGCAGACGCACCGCCTGTCCGAAACGAACAGCCGAGTCGTAAATGCCCTGCTGCAGCGGCGCGAAATAACTGTCCTGGGCATTTTCTTCCATGCCGAGGGCATCGTCCGTGCGCCGAAAAACAAGCTCATACCCCTTCTTGTTATCACTCAGCCTGTAGCCGTTAAGGGTCGGATACGGCGCGCGGCAGGCCTCTTCAAAGATATCGCGGGCATAAAAGAGTGCGGAAGCTGCGAAATCAAAGCGATTCTGGTCGTAAATCACTCCAGAGATACTGTTTTTCCCGGTGGTCGGAAAAGGAATTCCCCGGGTCGCCCCGAAGAGCAGCCCCCTGCAGACCGGCATATCGTCGCGATGGGAGACAGCATCCACCAGGAAACGCTGGATGGATCCCAGCCAGCCGACGTCCACCACCGCCACCCGTTTATGGGAGAAGAAGCCGGCGTCCTCAAGATATTTCTGCAGCGCGGCATTGGCATCAGCCGTCTGCGCCTTCACCTCCCGTTGAAACTCCTCATCCTCAAGAATCCGCTCAAAAGCACGGCGGTTCTCCTGCTGATACCCCTCATGGATATGGCTCAGGCAGGTGGTAACCTCGATACCGAAACGGGCAAAAATCTTCTTGAAAGCCTCCGGATCAAGACTGAAAATACGGCAGAGATCAGTAAAATCACGATTCCCCGGTGGCAGAAAGGCAATATCTGCACTCTCTTTCTTCAAGCCGCCATGAGCACAGGAGGCACCAGCCAGGGCCATACGGCTGACGTAGAGATATTCAATCTCCGGCAGTTCTTCGCCGGGATAAATCAACGGCATCGCCTGCTTCCAGTAACGCTCAAAAGTCCACCCTTCCCGGGAAAGAAAGAAGATTTTGCTCACTTTTTCCCTGCGGCAGATCTCACGGATCTGCTGCAGAAAGATACCGATCAGCGGACCGATGAAATTATAGCCTTCGCGGTAAAGCGGTTCCCGGGGAATATTTTCCCCTTCAAGGGGAGCCATCACCTGCTGCAGCAGGCGGCCGCGCCAGAAGGGCTTGCCATCGCTGTAATTCCAGTAACGGCGAAGAAGAGACTTGCGGAGATCCTCCTGCGGGTCATGAATCAACAGCGGGGTAATCCCCGCCTCCTTTGCCCGCAACCCGTCAGAAAAGGGGTTGTCACCGATATGCAGCCAGTCTGCCGGCTGTATGTCGAAACGTTCCGCCATCAGCTTCCAACCCTCTCCAGAAGCCTTGGCGGCGAAGGAATCTGCTGAGGAGACAATGGCTTCGGCATACTCACTCAAACCGGCGTGGTCGGTTAATTTTTTGAGATGGTCAGCGGGCAGATACATGTCAGAAACAATAAAGATCCGTTTCCCCGCCGCAAAGAGCTCGCGCATCCAGGAGACCAGCTCTTCCCGAGGCACAAGCATGGCGTTCTCCATTGCCATTTCGTACGCCGTGACGTCGGCAAGCAGGTCCGCCCCCGCCTCACCGAAAATCTCCACCAGCAGCTGTTTCATAAAAACAGGATAGCAGGCCTCGTGGTCAGCGTGAGTGCGGCCGATTTCTGCACGCATCTCGGTTTCAAAACCATCGCGCAGCTCCTGAATCTCCGTTGCAGAGCGTTTCACGCCCCGCGCCTTCGCCAGCGCAGCAATATAACGGGCCACCGGCAGCTTCACCAGATCCGGATCATGAATCCGCCGGATAAGCAGGGTGTCAAAGAGATCAAAACTGACAACGGATTTTTCCCGGGCGAGCCGACGGCCAGCCTCAATAAGAGTTTTAAGGGAGTAGCAGGTATAGTCTTTCATCAATTCCGTTTCATTTTTTTTGCGACAAAAGTTCGCAGACTCTTCGCCAGCATCACCGCCGCCGGCCGAACACCTGCCACCACACCGGGCTGCAGCTGTTGCTGCACCTCGTGCAGTTCATCACCAAGTTCAATAAGCCGCTCCGCACCCGCCTCAATCCGTCGGCGAAATTCCTGCGGCACGGCCTCAGCCGTATATTTTGCGATCAATTGCTGGTCCTGACGACGACCGGTGATCGCGGCTTCCCCCAGGGTGTTGCCGTCATGAATCCGATAAAAGAGCAGTCTCTCATCGTGCAGGTACTGCACCTGCTGCGGGAAGGCAAGCATCAGTCGGAAGATATAATCATAGTCATGCAGGTAACGCAGGGAACAGAATTTCCCCACCTTCTCCACTGCCCTGCGGGTCATAAACAGGTTAGAGGTCGTCACCATGAAATTACCCTTGAGAAAGGCCGCATAGATATCGCCGCTGTCAAAGTAAGTCTCGCGATTCTTCTGATGCCAGAGGTTCCATCCGAAATCAGGATCGGAGAAGATAACCCCTGTATCGGAGATGGGCGAAACATCGGTAATCACCACCTCGGGGGCCATCCCCGCAGCCGTCTGCCGCTCAATACAGGCGAGAATACGCGCAAAGCGGTCAGTGGTGTAGACATCGTCGGAATTGAGAATGGAGATATATCTGCCCCGCGCCATACCGAGCCCGCGGTTGATGGTATTGAACGCGTCCTGATTCTCCTGATGGTAAAAGGAGATCCGGGGGTCATCATATCCCTGCACTACCGCAGCGGTGCCGTCGGTGGAGCCGTCGTCGATAACAATCAGCTCGAAGTTGTCCACCGTCTGTTCCAGCACGCTGTCGACAGCCGCCCCGATAAATTTTTCATGATTATATGCCGGAATCACCACTGAGATCAGCGGGGTGTCACCACCTGCCATACATCCTCCTTATGGGAACATCAAAAATATGAACGAAATACAACGTTCTTCAAGATACCCTTACGAACGTTTCTTCAGCCCGCTGATATCCAGCAGCTGAATTTCCCGTCCCTTCACATCAATAAGACCTTCACTGCCCATCTTCCCAAAGATGCGCGAAAGCGTCTCCGCACTTGTTCCAAGCAGGCTGGCCAGCTGTCCTTTGGAGATCTCCAGTCGAACCGCTTCCCGGCTCTTCTGTTCCTCCCGCAGGTAAAGCAGATACCCCGCCAGCCGTTCTGGAACTTCTTTGAGAGAGAGATCCTCGACCTGCTGTGCAAACTGGCGCAGTTTCAGCGCCAGCACCCCCAGCATGTTCATGGCAAGAGTCGGATATTTTTCCACCAGCGCCGCAAAGCCGTCCCGGGGAAAGTAGAGGGTTTCCACAACGGAAAGAGCCTCCGCCGAGGCGGGAAACGGCGTCCCGTGAAACACCGGCACCTCGCCGAAGGTCTCGCCCCGTCCGAAGATATGGAGAATCTGCTCCCGGCCGCTGTCCGCCACCTTATAAATTTTCACCCGCCCTTTTACCA
>JBFHIO010000233.1:0-3854 GCA_041596435.1 Desulforhopalus sp.
GATGAAACGGTCATCCACACGATGGCTGCCAAATTTGTTGCCGTTCCCTCCCGCGATCCTCAAGCCCCATCGCCTCACCTCACTGGCGGCGCCATCGACCTCACCATCGCCGACCGCAGTGGTCGCCCGCTTTTTTTTGGTGCAAAATTTGACTTTGCCGGGGAAATTTCCTGGACCCGTCACTTCGAAAACGCCAGAGAAGCAGGAGAGAAGCTCACTGCACTGGAAGAAGAAGCTCTGTACAACCGCCGCCTGCTCTACCATGTAATGGTCGCCGCAGGTTTTGCCAACTACGACCACGAATGGTGGCATTTTGAATACGGCACCCAGCGATGGGCACAGGTTTGCGGCAAAGACGAAGCCTTCTATGGCCCGGTTCACCTCACCCTGCAATCCTTTGAGATTCCAGTTGAGAAAAAATAGAACTCAAATCCTCGTCTAGTGGAACTAAAAGAATATTTTTAGAGACAATCAATGCGGCTTACCGTTGACTAAAAGAGAAATAAAGGGATCAACAGAGACGACCTCAATATGCGGTCATTGAAGGTGTATTTCGTTTTTCTGTGCGGAAGGGATTACAGGTACAAAATCATTGTTCCAAATGCAAAAGGAACAATGATTTTGTAAAGTCAGGAAGATTACTTCTTCAGGATATCATAGTTCTCAGCGACAAATGGAGGCATGAAGTTTGCGGTCAAATCCTGCACTTTATCGGTTAAAATTTTTACATCTTTAAAGCCGGCAGCCTGTAAATAGACGAATGCCATCACAGCACGGATACTGCTGGCACAGAAGGTAACGATGACCTTGTCCCGGGGTAATTCCGCCAGACGGTCAGGCAGCTCTGCAATAGGAATATTATACGCAAAGGACAGGCTCACCAGATCAGCCTCTTCTTTGGAGCGTAAATCCAGCATCATGGCTTTGTCCTCTTTTTTGAGGGCAAGAAATTCTTTCATCATAATGCGATATGCACCACTTGCAAAATAATCCAGTGTGCAAGAACGGTAAACATCATCTAACTGTTTCATAAAAAACTCCTTTTATTTTTTTTACACAGCCATTTAAAAAATATCTAAAGCAGAATCGCAATAATATTGTTTACACCTTTTCTAATATTCATCCCAGTTATTTTTCAAATGCCCCATAAATCCGTTTCCATGAATAAAACCTGTGTTCGCAGTAGATTATTCAGCCCGCGGGAATTTAAGAATTTTCCTGAATAGAATCAATTAATGCACCATATATCCTGTGGGGAATACTGAAAGCATATACTCGTTGATTTTACACAGAACCTTTTTATGGAGGCCAGCGTCAGTTCTCCTTTATAACAGCCGACCAGCATCTTGTTGTGGTACGTCCCCCGCAGTCTTTGCTCATGCCAGCGGGCTGAGGAACCTCAACGACGCCTTCATTCTGCGTGGAGGGATAGAGTAGAATTTCACTGCCATCGCACTCTCTGAGATGAATATTATCCTGCTCTCTCGCCCAGTATCCCGCCTGCAGAAGAAAATACCCGATCCATCCCCTTCATACACACTGCTGAAGGGAGCAAAACAGGCTTCCCCGCACAAAAAATTGCACTTTTTTTCATTTAAAGCCTCTCCTCATGCAATTCTCCTCCCCTTACAGTATAGTTTCCTCTCTCAGGCGGGGGGCCTTCCCATGCCGAATACAAACTGTTTTTTTATTCTTCAATATCTCTTTTTATTTCGGAGGATTACTATGAAAAAGTGTTGTCTTCTCGCAACGGCTCTGCTCGTTGCCCTGTTCCTGCCGCTCTCTGCCTCTGCAGAGGAAGCACAGACCCTGCGCATTACCCTGCAGCTCCCGCTGAAACATCATCTCGGAGCCAACCTGCAGAATTTCAAACAAGAGGTTGAAAAAGAGAGCAATGGCAACCTGAAGGTAGAGATATACCCCTCAGCGCAACTCTACAAAGACAAAGAGGTTCCCGAAGCAGTCGCCTCCGGCGCCATTGAAATGGGGGTTGTCTCCGTACCGCAGTATGCCGGAACCATCCCTGCCATAGATATTTTCTATGTTCCCTTTGTCTTCGACACCCCTGAGAAAATCAAAAAAGCCACCGCTGCCGGCAGCCCCATCCGTTCCGAACTGGATGCCGCCATCCTCAAAACCGGGACCCGCGTCCTCTGGTGGCAGGCCTACGGCAGCTCCATCATCCTCACGAAGGATAAACCTGTGCGTCTGCCAGGCGATTTGAAAGGGATGAAGATTCGCGTTTACGGGAAAACCCTCGGCGATATGGCCACAACCCTCGGGGCCGCACCCACCATGCTCTCCGGCTCGCAGCAGTTCATGGCTTATCAGCGTGGGACCGTTGATGCAGGAATGACCGGCATAACTCCGGTAAAATCCCGCAAGCTGTATGAAGTAATGGATAATATGACGCTCACCTACAACGCCGATATCGAGTTTGTAGTTATCATCAACGAGCAACTCTGGCAGAAACTCTCCGATACACAGAAGACAATCATCACCAAATCCGCCCGCCGCGTGGAAAAAGAGCTTCGCGAAAAAGTCGGGAAAATTGAGCAGGCCGATCTCGCCTTTGTGAAAACAAAGATGAATGTCATCTCCCTCTCCAACGAAGAACGCGATCTCTGGCGCAAAGCCACCGCACCGGTTGTGAAGAGCTACATCCAGCGGACCGGAGATCTTGGTAAAAAACTCATTGACGAAGCTGCAAAGCTGTAAATCATGCTGAGAATTATCGATTCCATTACCCGCACTGCCGCTCTGCTGGCAGCGTGGCTCTTTTTTGCCATCGGACTGATGGTCACCTGGGAAGTGATCATGCGAAAGATCTTCAACGCCCCCACCATCTGGTCGGATGAACTTTCCCGCCTCCTCCTGGTCTGGGCAGTCTATCTCGCCGCGGCAGAAGTGTTGAAGCGCCGCAAACTCATTACCGTAGAACTTTTTGAGCATCTCCTTAATAAAAAAGCCGTGCGTTATTTCGACCTGCTGGCACTCCTTGTCATCTTCGCCTTTTCCGCAGTGGTCACCTGGTTCGGAATCGGGACAGTGAGGGATGCCATTGAACTGGGACGCAAGACCTCCAGTATCCTCGCCATACCCAAATGGATCACAGAAAGTTCCATTCCGGCGGGCTTCGGGCTCCTCGCAATTCAGGCAGTGGCAGAGGGAATCAAAGCCATCCGCCACAGAGAGGAGGTGCGCCTGTGACGACATTGTGGATCCTGCTGGCACTTCTCGCCCTGCTCCTTTGCCGCATTCCGGTGGCCTTTGCCCTTGGCGGCATCGGCCTGAGCCTGCTCTACGTTAAAGGTTTTTCTCTAACCATGGTGCCGCTGACACTCTACGGTTCCATGGATAATTTTGTGCTGCTCTCCGTCCCGCTTTTCTTGTTGATGTCAAACATCCTGCTGAAAGGTGGCGTCGGTAAAGATCTCTTCACTGCGGTACAGAGCTGGGTGGGGCACTGGCCTGGCGGTCTCGGCATTGCAACCATC
The DNA here is from genome assembly GCA_041596435.1 of Desulforhopalus sp. Lineage (GTDB taxonomy): Bacteria > Desulfobacterota > Desulfobulbia > Desulfobulbales > Desulfocapsaceae > Desulforhopalus. Next base: position 3,498 of record JBFHIO010000233.1, read on the forward strand.
ATAAGCTGTGCAATCTTCTCCGCAATCTCCGGCTCCTCCCTTGCAACAGCAGCCACCATCGGGACGGTTGCCATCGCTGAAATGACAGAACGCGGCTACAGCCGCCCTTTCGTGCTGGGCCTCGTGGCGGCCGGCGGAACCCTGGGAATTTTAATTCCCCCCTCTATTCCGATGATTGTCTATGGCGTCATCACCGAGGAGTCCATTGTCTCTCTGTTTCTGGCAGGTATCGGCCCCGGCCTTCTGCTGGCAGCCTGTTTTATCCTTTACTGTTTTCTCTATGGACAATTCAGCTCCAGCTACCAGCCGGTGGCAAAAGCGACTCCTGCAGAACGCAGGACAGCAACACTGAAAACC
>JBFHIO010000234.1:0-3837 GCA_041596435.1 Desulforhopalus sp.
CATTTTGAAAACACGGCTCTGAATATCCATGCGATGAATACGGATGGAGCCGCCACCAATCTCGGTACCGTTGAGCACAAGGTCGTACGCCCGGCTGAGGACTTTCCCCGGATCACTCTCCAGTTTGTCCATATCTTCATCACGCGGACAGGTGAAGGGGTGATGAACGGCCTGGTAACGCTTCTCTTTTTCATCGTACTCGACGAGGGGGAAGTCTGTGACCCAGACGAAATTGAACTCATCTTTATTCAACAGATCAAGGCGACGGGCAACCTCAAGCCGCAGCTCACCGAGCACCTGATAAACAACCTTCTGCGCATCTGCACCAAAGAAGAGCAGGTCGCCCTCTTCAGCGTTGAGGGCAGTGGCAATCGCCGCGCGCTCCTCATCAGTAAAGAATTTAGCGATCGGGGACTGCCATTCGCCATCAGCCTTCATTTTCACCCAGGCAAGACCTTTAGCACCAAACTGTGTAACCCAGCCGGCGAGATCATCCAGCTCTTTGCGTGAAAAAGTGGCACAACCTTTTGCGTTAATGCCCCGTACAGCACCACCACTGTCTGCTACTCCGCGGAAGACTTTGAACCCGCAGCCAGCAGCAATCTCACTGAGATCCACCAGCTCCATGCCGAAACGCATGTCGGGACGGTCAGTACCAAAACGATTCATTGCATCGGCGTAGGTAATACGCGGGAAAGGCGGGGTTAAATCGAGATCAAGGGTTGCCTTGAAAAGGGTTTGAATCAGACCTTCATTGATTTCAATAATCTGCTCCTCATCAATGAAACTCAGCTCCATATCTATCTGGGTGAATTCCGGCTGACGGTCAGCACGAAGATCTTCGTCGCGAAAACATTTCACGATCTGGTAATAACGATCCATCCCGGCAATCATCAACAGCTGCTTGAAAAGCTGCGGGGACTGTGGCAGGGCAAAGAATTTTCCGCTGCTCACCCGGCTCGGCACAAGGTAGTCCCGCGCCCCTTCCGGGGTAGATTTGGTGAGCATCGGTGTTTCAATGTCGAGAAAACCGAGATCGTTGAGATAGTTGCGCACGGTCTGCACTGCTTTGTGACGCATTATCAGATTGGCAGCCATCTCCGGGCGGCGCAGGTCAAGATAGCGATACTGCAGGCGCAGATTATCGGAAACCTCGACATCTTCATCAAGAGGAAACGGCGGAGTTTCACTGGAGTTGAGGATACGCAGTTCATCGACCAGAACTTCAATTTCGCCGGTGCCCAGCTTCTCGTTGGCCATGTCTCCCGGACGCCCCTCAACGTGGCCACAAATGGCAATCACCCACTCGGGACGGAGCTGATGTGCCTTGGCATGCACTTCAGGGTTAATCTCTGGATTAAACACGATCTGTGTCAAACCTTCACGGTCACGCAAATCGATAAAAATGACACCACCATGGTCGCGCCGCCGGAGAACCCAGCCCATCAGAACAACTTCTTTACCGATATCCGCCTTGCCGAGCGCATTGCAATGATGCGTACGACGTAAATTTCCGAGTGATTCCATTAGCCTGTTTTTTGTTGAGTGTTGCAGAAAGGAGATCCAGCCCGTCTTCCTGTATAAAATTTTCTATATTTCCATGGTTCTATAATTTGAGAACTCAGAGAAGCTCATCCAGAAAATGGAAGGCCTCTGCTTTCAGCTCCAGTTCCATTTGTTCGGCATCGCGGTCACGCATATTGCGCAGGACCCCTTTCCCAAGGGTCAGTTCGTCCTCACCGATGATGAAGACAAAGGAGGCGTTCTCCCGGTTGGCCAGTTTCATCTGTGCTTTCAGGCTGCGTCCTTCGTAATCAAGACCGACACTGAAACCATCCTGACGCAGTTCCCAGGCAAGACGGGAGGCTTCTTTCTGCCCTTTGTCACCGAGTCCGGCGATGTATATATCGAGAGGTTCAACGAATTCCTGAAAATCCTGCCCCGACTGCTGCATAAGCAGAACAATTCGTTCCATTCCCATGGCAAAACCAATGCCGGGAGTTCCGGCCGGGCCACCGAGAAGCTCTGCCAGACCATCATAGCGTCCACCGGCGGCAACCGCCGCCTGAGCACCAAGGTCACTGGTAAGAAATTCGAAGGTGGTACGGCAGTAGTAATCAAGCCCCCGCACCATAAACTTGTTAAGACGGTAAGGAATGCCAAGTCGCTCAAGGCCCTGCTGCACACCATTAAAGTGTTCTGCGCAATCCTCGCACAGCCAGTCCTGAATGGACGGGGCATCGGCCATCAGCTCACGATCTTCGGGGACCTTGCAGTCCAGCACCCGCAGCGGGTTGGTTTCACTGCGGCGCTGACAGTCAGAACAGAGTTTATCTTTGCGTTCATTGATGAAGGCCAGCAGCGCCTCGCGGTAGGCGGGGCGGCATTTCGGGCAGCCAAGGGAATTAAGTTCAAGGCTGACATTTATGCCGAGTTCAGAAAAAAGCAGCGCGGCGAGGGATATTAGTTCCGTATCCAACAGCGGGCTTTCACTGCCGAGCACCTCAATATCCAGTTGATGAAACTGGCGCAGACGCCCTTTCTGCGGGCGCTCATGACGAAACATCGGTCCGATGGTAAAGAGACGCTGAACCGGCTTCTGCACCAGCAGACCATTCTCAATCACGCTGCGAAGCAGGGACGCCGTTCCCTCCGGACGCAGAGTCTGCTGTTTGTCAACGAAGGTGTACATCTCCTTCTCAACGATATCAGTGGTATCACCAATGGCACGCTGAAAAAGGGCAGTCTCTTCGAGAACAGGCACACGAATCTCATGAAAGTTATATTGCTCGAATACAGCGCGGGCTGTATTCTCCAATATTTGCCAGAGTTCAACCTCACCAGGAAGAATATCCTTGAAGCCTTTAAGAGCCTTGATTTTCACTGGGTTCTCCTTATTGCATTCCTGTACCCGGAAAGGCACACGGCAGGCAGTATGTAAAAAGGGACCGATTCTGCAAAGAAGCGGTTGTCTTTTATCGAATCAAAAATTATATAATGTAGCGTTATAATCAAATCTTGTCAAGAAATGCAGGGTTACAGTACCGTGCAGAGGATTTTCGAACGTCACGAGCCTCAACACATCCCGTCAGGCTTGACAAATCCTGTTCTGCAGTTCAATATTAGTTATTTTGCTAAATAAAAAAGGAGACGGCACGCATGCAATTACCCTCACTTTCTATCGCCGGACTGACGGCACCTTTTCCTCTTATTCAGGGAGGAATGTCCATTCGGGTTTCAACGTCCGCCCTCGCTGCACCGGTGGCAAATAATGGTGGAATAGGCGTTATCGGGGGGTCAGCTATTCCCACTGAAGAACTGAAGGCCGATATCCGCAAGGCAAAGGACAACAGCAATGGCATCATTGCCGTAAATATCATGTATGCCATGAAAGATTTTTATGATCTGGTCATGGCCTCCATTGATGCCGGTGTAGACATGATTATCACCGGAGCAGGCTTCTCGCGGGACATCTTCAAAATTGGCCGCCAGCATAACACACCCATTGTCATGATTGTCAGCAGTCCCGGTCTGGCCAGACTGGCGGAAAAGCTCGGAGCCTCAGCCGTTATTGTCGAGTCCAAAGAGGCCGGCGGTCATCTTGGAACAAACAAACCGCTGCGGGAAATTTTCCCGGCCATTCGCAAAGTAATCAGCAAAATTCCGCTTATCGCTGCCGGGGGAATTACCAACGGCTACGAACTGGCTGAGATGATGGATAAATACGGTGCAGACGGGGTACAGATCGCTTCCCGTTTCATTCTCAGTGAAGAGTGCGATGTGGCCGATGCATATAAACAGGCCTATCTTAAAGCCAAAAAAGAGGATATTGTCCTC